>CAZMMB010000266.1:0-2458 GCA_964567325.1 uncultured Oscillospiraceae bacterium | reverse complement strand
TAGCAGTTCCTGATATTTCAACTGGGGCACCCTTTGGTGATGCAATCATATGTGGTACGGGTCTTGGCCTTTATAAAAATCCCGGCAAATTTGCAAAAGATATTGCAAAGGTTAAAAAGATTATCGAGCCGGACCTGGAATGGAAAGATATCTACGATGAAAGCTATGAAATTTATCTAGGCCTTTATAGGAGTTTGAAAGAGGATTTTTGTCGCTTATCAAAGATTCAGGAGAAAAAGGGCAATAACTGTTTATCATAAGTACAGTATGGTAAGGGGGCCTATTAGCCTATTGTAAGCGGGGCAGGGCCTAGGGAAAGGGTATTAGAATGAAGATACTGACAATAACAGATTTATTCATCAACAAGCATGTAATAGAGGCAGCACTTAGGGAAAAACTCTCACATATAGATAATTTAGACATCGATAATTTCGCAGTAGATTTTCCTGTTACCCCTTTGCAATATAGCGATGGTGAGGTGACCGAATACGTTGGGTCGGAGGATGATATAGTGGATAGGATTGGGGATGTAGATCATCTGGTGGTCCATACATCTCCAATAACTAAAAATGTATTGAGGCATGGGAAGAAACTCAAATCTATATCAGTTACAAGAGGCGGTGCAATCAATGTCAATGTAAAAGCCGCTACGGAGATGAATATCCCTGTTTTTTTCACGCCTGGCCGCAATGCCGGGGCAGTGGCCGAATTTACCATTGGTATGTTTATAGCGGAAACCAGAAATATTGCCAGAAGTCATGAGATGTTAAGGCAGGGAAAATGGATTGACGATTACTACATTTACGAAAAAAGTGACTTTGAACTGTCGGCCAAGGTGATTGGATTGCTTGGATATGGTAACATAGGTGAAAAGGTGTGCCGGCTGCTGAGCAGTTTTGGAAGTCGTGTATTGGTCCATGATCCCTACGTTGACAAGCTAGGGACTTCCAGTGCGGACTTGGTAGATTTGCCAACCTTATTGTCGGAGTCGGATATTATTTCACTTCATATGAGGGTAAGTCCGGAAACTAAGAGAATGATTAACATGGAATTGCTTAAAAAGATGAAAACTACAGCTATTCTTGTCAATACGGCCAGGGGCCCTTTAATCGACTATGGAGACTTATATCAGGCATTGGAAAATGGCATTATATCCAGGGCCGCCCTTGATACATTTGACCTTGAACCTGTCTCACCGGATAATCCCCTTTTAAAACTGGAAAATGTGACTTTGACCAATCATATTGCAGGTGCATCGAGGAATGCAGCCCATAATTCAGCCGAGATAATGGCAAATGATTTGAGGAAGTTTTTGCAGGGGCAAAGAGTTAAAAATGTAATGAACCCTGCTGTTTTAAAGGATTGACTTGTATATTTGTACATCCGAATATTAAAATAGATTTAGCATTTTTAAAATGAGACAGCATGGGATATCAGGAGGGCGGGTGGCAAGGTAAGTTATAAAAGAATACAGAAAAATGAAAAGGAGGAAAGTAGCCAAAACCTGTAAGATTATGAAGCACCAACCACTTTATACCAGGAATTCAAAATGGCACTGACTTTATAAGGTTTTGGCATCGATTATCTTGTTATGAGAATGAAAAGCGAAAGAGAAGCAATTGTTGAATATTGCATTAAAATGCTGGAGCACGGATTGACGAAGGGGACAGGTGGCAATATAAGCATCTATGACAGGAAAGAAAAGCTTATGGCTATCAGCCCCAGCGGCTTGGACTACTATAAGACTAAAGCCGAGGATATCGTGGTTATGGACTTGAACGATAATATAATTGAAGGTTATAGGAAACCCTCGTCAGAATATAATCTTCATCGTATTTTTTATGAAAATCGTGAAAATTGTAATTCCGTTGTCCATTGCCATTCAATGTATTCCGCCGTGCTAGCCTGCCTACGCTGGAAAATACCTGCTAGCCACTATCTGATTGCTTTGGCAGGAAAGGATGTAAGATGTGCGGAATACGCAACTTTCGGCACCCAGCAACTGGCGGAAAATGCTTTTGAGGCTATGAAAGATAGGAAAGCGGTTCTTTTAGCAAACCACGGATTATTGGCGGTTGCCTCTGACTTGCCCAATGCCTTTAACATTGCAGAGGAGATAGAATTTTGCGCAGAAATTTACTATAAAGCAAAATGCGTCGGTGAACCATTTATCCTTTCTGATGAAGAGATGGAATTAATGGCCCATAAATTTAATTTCTATGGTAATGTCCAGGAGTAAATACTCCAAACGATATATTGCCTACTTTCTATATATCCAAGGTATATTTCTGAGAAGCCCAATTGCATCCGGCAATTGGGTTTTTCAGATATAGCCAAGTGTAAAACAAAAATACTCAATTAGGGCTTGCTGAACGATTCATAAAGGCCTGTATTTACAAGGTTATGGCCATTTATGAATCTTACAAGTGCAAGAATAAATAGTGTATCTATCCATAAT
>CAZMMB010000265.1:0-2462 GCA_964567325.1 uncultured Oscillospiraceae bacterium | reverse complement strand
TGGATTAATCTCCGCAATCTGCCTAATAAGAAAAGGCAAGCTAAAAGATCTTGCCCGGTCTTTATCATAGCCTCTCAGGGGTCGACATTTGAGTAAATATGTTAGGTAAACATCTTCGGCCGATATCCCTACCCTGTGTAAGCCTGTCTGCAGTGTCTGCCTGGTGCCACACACATATTCCTGCCCGGTCTTATCTTCCCGCTCTCCCGGATTATCTAGGACGATAGCTACTTTTCCCTGGGGATTTCCTTCGCCCCATATTATCCTTGATTTCTGCGAGCACACCTCACAATTTACATAGTTAAGTGCGTTACCGGGTACATCATCCTCCACCCATACCCTAGGCTCAAAATGCTTGGTCATATTCATTTCCTCTTTTTTTGTCATATTGCGAAACTATTTTAAAATAGTATTAGCTTAAATTCGGATTTCTAGTATATAATTGAAATTTCGCACATGCAATTAGGGCAATGAACAATTATTTGCTTGCTTAGATAAGGCTCATTAATTTAAACCTACTAATACTTCTCCTGATTCGTTGATCCCAATTACCTTTTGCCTATTATCCCGAAGGTCTTTAATATAAGATAAGCTTTCCTCATCAAATTTTTCTCCGGGACATACGAGGGGAATTCCCGGCGGATAAGGTATTATACTAGAAGCACAAACTCTGCCTTGTGCCTGAACTAGGGGGACTCTAACTTTGTGTTGAGGAATTTCATAAATTTTTTTTCTTTGAAAAAAGGTTACTTGCTTGCTTTCGTATAAATCAGCCTCCAACCGGTAGCTAGCATCTTTTAATCCACTGCTGATTTCATTAAGAGCATCTATCAAGGCCTCAATATCATCCCTGGTGTTGCCTATTCCCGTCATACACATCAACAAATTGCCCGTATATAGTTCTGGGAAGATGTTCCTCTCAATCAACAAGCTCTCCAGTTCGCTACCAGAAATCCCCATGGCACCAAAGCTAAGGTTTAGCTTTGTCCAATCAAAGCTGGGTATTTTGTCAATATATTCAAGACCATTAATATTAGCCGCATCTCGATAAAATAGCTTTAAATTCTCAGCCCATTCCCCCATTAATTGATGTCCATGGTCAATAAGTATTCCCCCATTTATATCAAGCGAGGCCATAAGCAGGTATGAAGGGCTGGTGCTTTCAATACTTTGCAGCTTATCTTCTAAAAGGTCTTTGGAAACCCTATTGGAATTCAAATTTAAAAGGGCACTTTGGGTAAAGGATGCAAGGGTTTTATGAATGCTGTTAATAACAATATCTGCCCCTGCTTCTTCCGCCGATTTAGGAAAACCGTCCACTCCAAACTTGCTAAACATCTTAAGATGGGCTCCATGGGCCTGATCTACTATCAGGATCTTCTTATGTTTATGAACAATTTTGCTTATGCTTTCTATGTCAGAGCATATACCATAATAATTAGGACTGGGCAGAATTACTGCCTCTGCATCAGGGTTTTCATTGAGAAGTGTCTCAATCTCGCAGGGTGATATTTCCCCCGAAATCCCATGGCCCTTTATCAATCTCGGGTATGCATAAACTGGTTGAATATCGGCTAGGGTAAGAGCATTGAAAATGGACTTATGAGAATTTCTTGCCATGATCAGCTTCCTGCCTTTGGGTACCGAAGCCAAAATACTAGCAATTATCCCACCGCTTGTGCCATTTATAAGCAGATATGATTCTTTTGAATCATAGAGTCGGGAATAGGCTTTCTGGCTTTCTTTCACTATCCCCTCTGCTTGAAACAGATTATCTGCACCCCTTATCTCCGTGATGTCGCAATCCATAATCTTGTCCAGAAAACTATCGTAACCCAACCTTCTGTAAATAGCCTGCCCCTTATGCCCTGGCATGTGGAAAGATACTGTTTTCTTCCTGGCATGGGATATTAAAAAGTCCTTAATGGATGTTTTTTTATACATAATAGTCCAACCTCCTGAATGCTATTTTGCACCATATACCCGAAAGGGTCAAATTAGTATTTTGACTATCATTCATCATTAGTCATGTCACCGTCACCTGTTACCGGAATGACTTCACCTAAATATTTTGGTTCAGGCTTTATTGCCACGATAATAAAGGCCTTTGCTCTAGCCAGAATTTCCCTGGCATCCCGTTTGGCTTGACCCGCATATCTTCTAGGATCAGACGCTACACCATAGGCATCCAATCCCAAGGATTCTGCAATGTACAAAGCCCGATACAGGTGATAACCTTGCGTAACAATAATTATTTTTTCCGCCTGGAATATATCCCTGGTACGATAGAGACTGTCATAAGTGTTAAACCCAGCATGATCCATAAACACATGCTCTGAAGGTACCCCCTTGTCCACGGCAAACTCTTTCATAATATTGACTTCATCGTACTCGGCCCTTCCGTGGTCACCGCTTACCAGAAGCCTGTCGGAAACGCCCATATCGTATAGCTGTATCCCCTG
>CAZMMB010000264.1:1045-2468 GCA_964567325.1 uncultured Oscillospiraceae bacterium | reverse complement strand
ACCCTGTAGGTTTATATTTTCTTCAAGGGAATTAATGTCTCTTCTAAGTTTGAATCGCTTGATAATATCGTTTAGCATGGTGCTTTGGGCATTCATTTCCTCTGCCGCTGCAGCACTTTCTTCGGAGGTTGCGGAATTTGCTTGAACGACTGTGGATATTTGGGACATACCTGTATTTATTTCAGATATGGACATTGTCTGCTGCTTGGACATGGTGTTCAAAGATTCCATAGCTTGGGCATTCTCACCGGCAATTTCATTAACCTTTTTTATACTCTCAGTGGCCTCATTTGCTGTGGTAGTTCCCCTTTCTACATTTTCTACGCTGTTTTGTATTAAGTCAGCTGTTTCATTTGCAGCAGTAGCACTTTTTGCAGCAAGATTACGAACCTCATCCGCTACTACAGCAAAACCCTTGCCATGCTGGCCTGCTCTTGCCGCCTCTACCGCTGCATTTAATGCCAGAATATTAGTTTGGAATGCGATATCATCTATGACCTTTATAATTTTTACAATTTCATGACTTCCTTGGTTTATTCCTTCCATAGCTACCGCCATATCGGACATTTTGCCCATGCTTTCATTAAGGTAGTTACCGGCTAAAAGTATATCTTCTTTAGTCTTTATAGCTAACTCTTCGCTATTTTTTGCCTGTTCTTGGATTTCAGAAACAGATGCACTAAATTCCTCTAGTGTTGCTGCTTGTTCAGCGCTACCACTGGCTAAGGCCTGTGCACCATTGGTCACCTGCCCTGAAGCCGATGAAACCTGAGATGCAGCTAATTGTATTTCGTTCATTATTTCGTTGGTGTTATCAATCATATTGTTAATTGCAATATTCATTATATCTTTTTCTGAACGCACTGCTATCGGATTAATAGAATAATCGCCCTGTGCTAGAAGGGAAAGCACTGCTGCCTGGTCGCTTACTCCGCTAGCCATCTTGGAGAAGGCGTGACTCAAAAGCGCAATTTCATTTTGTGTATTTGTATTCGTATTCAGCTGCATATTAATAGCCGATACATCGCCTACTGATAAGGTTTCTGCCGTAGCTGTAAGGTTAGGTAGTTCGCCAAGGGCTTTATTTACAAGGACATAAATTACAAAACCTATTCCTATAATCAAGGCCAGGCCACCGACTATTATAAGAATCAACAAATTACGGGAAGATGAGCTTATATTTGATTTTGGAACGACGCCGCATATTGCCCAATACCTTTCAGTATCTCCAATCGTTACACTATTCATAGCAAATTCAACATCTGTACTTATTTGATCCGAGTAAGCCGACATTGAGTATTCTCCCCCTTTTGTCAGCACGTTTTCCACCTCATCTTTATACCCTCCTAACCATAGTGAGCGGAAGTCACTGAGCCAAAGACTTTCATCACTATGGGTAGATATTAAACCGTTAGGAGAAAGA
>CAZMMB010000264.1:0-1035 GCA_964567325.1 uncultured Oscillospiraceae bacterium | reverse complement strand
CAATATTTTACCACTGTTCATTGTATCCATTAATTCTTGAATATTGACATCGGCCCCAGCCACCCCTATTACATGACCATCTTTAATGATTGGAATGGCTATTGTGTAAAGAAGGGTATTCTTGCCTCCCAGAACATATTCGTAGGGGTCTGTTATGTATGGTTTTGCACTGTCCTTTGCTCCATGATAATATTCCCCGGTTTCAGGCGATTCATATCCAATTAGTGGTTCATATCCTATTTGATTATCATCCCTGATAATTACGGGTATGAAGCGCCCTGTTCCATCGTGGAGAAATTGGTCTTTATATTCTTCATCTTTGCCATCAAGGGCATTAGGTTCCCAGCAGGACCATATGCTTACAATTTGCGGGTTGCCAATGAGTGCCCCTTCTAAAATCCCGATAATTTCCTCCCGTGGAGTTTGGCTGTTTAAGGCCGCCCTTTCTATAATCGGGGTGACGGATGAAATTGAGGAGTAGGCACCCGTGCTGACCGCCTTAAATTCGTTAGCATAGGCAGCCACGGTGGAGTGTACTAGTTCATTGGTTAGTTTCTTTGCAGTGTTATAAGAGGATCGACCTACTATAAGTATCATTGCTGTGATTCCTATGGCAAGAACCGCTAGTACCGGTAGCAAAATTGCCATTTTTATGCTTTTGTTTTTCATTTCATTCTCCCATCTGTTAAACCACCTTGTAACATAAATTTGTTTTATCAATACATCATTACAGTAATACAAGTAATGATAATGCAAGTAATTGATATTGAAAAAAAATACATATAACTTACTTATTATATGTATCGACTTAATTTCCATAAAGTTTAATATTATGTATTTGTTATTGTACAGATGTTTTTGAGAATATTGGCCATCAAGGGGTGTATTCAACTAGTGCCCCATGGATCAGATCTTTATTGGTTGTTTTTTCCTAAAGCGAAAAGCTTCCCCAACTAGTTTGCTATCTAAACAGTGAAGGGTGTTTATGCTACTCTAAAAAGGGTCCATTTTTGAGTAAATATCCAACCGAAAAAG
>CAZMMB010000263.1:0-2480 GCA_964567325.1 uncultured Oscillospiraceae bacterium | reverse complement strand
AAGATCTATCACAACTTTAAACTTGATACTTTCCGGTCTTTTTCTGGCCTTAGGCCTGGCCCTTCCCTTTTTAACCATGCAAATTCCAAGGTTGGGCAACATGCTTCTACCCATGCATATACCCGTTATTCTGTGTGGTTTTATATGCGGGCCAAGATTGGGCCTAATCGTGGGTTTTGTTACCCCCCTGCTACGTAGCTTTCTTTTTACTATGCCACCCCTGTTTCCCGCAGCAACTGCCATGGCCTTTGAATTAGCAACCTACGGACTTATAGCTGGCCTTTTATATATCCTTTTAAATCGGAAGTCGTTTGCAGTATACATATCTTTAATTATTTCCATGCTTGCAGGTAGAATAGTATGGGGAATAGCAAGCTTTTTCCTGTTTGGACTCGATGGGACAGTCTTCACAAAGGAACTTTTCATTGCGGGTGCCTTCCTCAATGCCATTCCAGGCATTATCCTTCAAATTGTTCTTATACCTATCATTGTTATAGCCCTTACCCCCTATATCCCCACAGGAGCTAATGGATACCGGAAAAGGTAGGCCCAGAAAAAGGATTAAAGCACGGGCCAATCAATGTAAATTACTTGGATTTCTCACATGCAATGAAAGCAATAAGCTGGTAGACTACCTATATGTTTATGCAAAAAGTTTTAAATAACAACTTGTTCTGGTATAATACTGGTATGGTAACTAAAAGTATAAAAATTGCAGTAATAGACGGTCAAGGCGGAGGAATAGGCAAGGCTATAGTCGAAAGATTAAAGGAGGCCGATTTTTCTAATGTAAATATTTTGGCCCTTGGCACAAATTCATTGGCTACGGCAAATATGAAAAGGGCTGGCGCTGATGAAGGTGCAACGGGCGAAAATGCTATTATTTATAACATGAAAAATGTAGACATAGTAATGGGGGTCATTGCCATATTAAACGCAGACTCTATGTTAGGTGAACTCAGTTGTTCCATCTCTACAGCTATTGGCCAAAGCAGGGCAATCAAGGTGGTAATTCCCGTTAACCGCTGCAATATTCACGTTGTGGGAACGAAAGAAATGAAGATTTCAGATTATATAGACGAGGCTGTTTTAGCTGTAAAGTCGCTGTTGAAACAATAGCTAGTTTAATATATCCCAAATCCTATCTTAGCCTATATTTTTTCAAGGAAAAATATTTCAGTTTTCACTACCGCTTGGCCGGTAGCCTTCACCCATGCCTCTTTATAGGCATCCAGCTGGGCCTGATATTTTGCCGCTAACCTATGCTCGACCTCTGTTGAGGCCCAAGTCTTATAGCCCACTATAGTCCAGCCTCCTTCCTTTTTGAATACTAAGTCTATGGACCCATTGACATAGCTATTATCCATATTCATGTCCATCTCCAAGCCCTTATCCATATCCACCATGTTCATATCCACCATGTTCATATCCACCATGTTCATATCCAAGTCCGTATTTTTCTTCTTTCCATACCCCCTTGTGGTAGTTTTGGATATTTAATCCACCATAGCTACTGCAAGATCTATATCTTTCGGTATTATCATCGGCTATTGCCTTGTTATAAAAGCATTCCAGGATTTGGTGATACAAGCTGCCACTTTCCAAGGGGTCTAACCAGCCAATGGTATCAGGCTCCCTTTCTTTGAATTACTATAGATGAAAAATATTCTTAAGCAGGTATTTGTATCTGCACAACAGGTAGTCCTCCAATCTGCTGACTGACCTTGTGCCTGTTAAGCCTGGGATCTACAGTTTCTTTTCTCGATATTTCCACTATCCCTGAGGAACTATGCGTGTCCATGGCTGCATGGGCCTTCTTATGAATTACATACAAACCCCTGTGAATGTCCCTTATGTTTTCCAAGATCCAATCCTGCCCCTGATTGGTACCATTAATGCCCTCTTAATCCGCCAATCATTTACATCAATTATACGAGCATCGTTAATAATTAGAAATTCTGTTGGTCCTTTAAGGATTTGCTTCCCTTGAGAATTTACTGCATCCATAGCCTCGTAATAGAGGGTTGACGGATACTGGTTCCAATTGTCCATCGTGTCATAACACAGGTAGCTGAAAACTATCTTACCGTTAGCGGAATTAAGCGACCACATCTGCTAAATCATTGTGACTCAGTACTCTAGCACTCTTTTCCAATATCTCTTTTTCCGACCACTCCATAGCCAAGGAGCCGGAGGAAACCACATGGAGATTTATAGCATCGATTCCATTGTCATTTATGTATTTTATAACTTGCCTTTTCATCCTGAAAGCAGAGATTGTCAAGTACTTTGTGCCTATATGATTTTCCCGACACATGCGCCTTATTGCATCAATTGCACCAATTGCATCAATTACATCGATTGCACCAATTACTTGGACCATGGCAAATCTCCTATTCCTCATGGCCTACATATTTTGTGAAATTGAATTTCTTAATGTCCCTATTCACCTGATAGATATCATCACCATCCTTATGTGA
>CAZMMB010000262.1:0-2481 GCA_964567325.1 uncultured Oscillospiraceae bacterium | reverse complement strand
TTTCTTTTTGTAATGGAGATTATTAACATTTACACGGATTAATATTCAGTCTCAAGCTTTCTGCCATGCTTGCTAGTTTGCTACTCAGTTAGTTTGTTTGCTGCCCCGAAAAACAAACTTTTTTTATTTAAAGAGGGCCGAAAACATGAACCACTTTGGAAGGCCTACTCCCATGTGCCATGTGTGACCAGTATCAAGTGCGTCGAGAGAAGATTATCTGTTCATTACTTCCAATGTTTTAACAAGACATTTTGTTTTCTCATATGGTTACTAATGCATTCTGTCACCAATCTACGGCCGATGAACACTGATGCTAAAGATGGATCTAGCTTTGGTGCAACCTCTACAACATCGAAGCCAATAATATTAAGATCAAAGAGACCTCTAAGTAAGTCTAAAAGCTGACGGCTGCTAATTCCTCCAATTTGGGGAGTTCCTGTTCCGAATGTATCCAAGACATCTATGTCAATAGTAAGATATATCTTATTAAACTTTTGCATGCTTTCAACAACTTGCTTGACTACCTGCTGGCTACCAAGTTTTTCGTATTCTGCAGCACTAATTAAGTTAAGTTTGTTGTCTTTCATGAATTCCAGCTCATTTGGTTCTGCGGAACGGATGCCTATAAAGAATATGTTATCTGACGAACTGATGTTGTTTAGATCAAGCGCCCTGCGTTCTGTGCATCCATGAGACAAGCTATCACCATCTAAAGTATCGCAAAGATCAAAATGCGAATCAATGTGTATGATGCCAAATTCCTCATCCAAGACATCATCTATCCCTCTTAATACCGGAATCGTAACAGAATGATCCCCGCCAATCATTGCAAAAAACTTGTCTTTTCTTACCAGATCTCCTACTTTGTTTTGGATATCTTGAAACAATTCTCTACGATCCTTTTTTGAAAAATCTCCTATATCCTTGATCTTAACCATGGACATATCTTCAAAATATTCGTTTGAAGGTGGTATTGTATATGTTATGCTTCGAATAGCCGACGGGGCATCACTGGCACCACTACGAAAGCTGACACTACCATCAAAAGGTATTCCGAAAATAACAACATCTGCTTCATCCTCTTTAATTTCGGGACGATTGAGACCGGCCCAGATTTTTTCACAGATCATTTCTTGAGTCGTTTTCATATCTTTTCCTTTCATACTCACTTCAGAATCTGTTATTCAATGCTTTTTAGCGCCTTTGCAATTCTTTTGATCCCTTCTTCGATAGAATTGGTATCCATAGTGGCATAACTCAACCTGATATTATTTCTTTTAGAAGTATCTATAAAGAATCTGCTGCCAGGTATAATAGTTACCTTCTCCTCAATACATTTATTCATGATCTCTTCGCCTATCCAGGCCTCCGGTAAGGTTAACCAAACGAACAGGCCCCCTTGGGGTTGTGTATATTTAATGTAGCTAGGAAAATATTTTTGAATAGCACTTATCATAGCATCTTTTTTTTCTTTATAAGCATTTCGTATTATTGTTAAATGTTCATCCAATGGATAATTCTCCAAATAATGAGCAGTTTGTAACTGGCCTAGTTCATTAGAATGAATATCGGCGGCTTGTTTAGCAATTACATATTTAGATATAATATTGCTGTCTGCGCAAATCCACCCAAGCCTATTGGATGGGCATATAACTTTGGAAAAAGAGCCGATAAAAATTACATTTCCAGAATCGTCCAGGGCCTTAATGGGTGGGATATTTTCACCTTCGAATCTAAGGCTATAGTATGGATTATCCTCGATTATAATAATGTTATTTTCCTGTGCCAGCTTTAATAACTCTTTCCTCCGACCATAAGACATGGTCTTACCCGTTGGATTTTGAAAATCGGGTATTACGTAGATAAATTTGTATTTATACCCTTTTTCAATCCTGTTTTTGATTGTCTCAACATTAATCCCTTCATCATCCATCTCAATCATATTAAACTCGGGCATATACTGACGAAAAGCATTTATAGCCCCCATGTAGGTGGGCCCTTCAACTCCGATGGTATCGCCTTCCTCAATAAAAAGTTTCCCCGTCAAGTCCAAGGCTTGTTGCCCCCCGGATGTTATAATGATATTGTCCAAATTGGCTTCTATGCCCCATTCTTGCATATATTTGATTATTTGCCTGCGGAGAGATTCATTACCTTCTGAAATACTGTATTGGAAAAGAATATTGGAGTCATCATTTATTTTATTATTGAAGGATAAAATCTCGGTTATGGGGAAATATTCCGGGTCGGGGTCTCCGCCTGCGAACGAAATATAAGCGGGATCCAAGGAAAGCTTGAGGATTTCCCTAATTATTGAAGGCTCGGCATCCTCCATTCTTCTAGCATATTTTATATTTTCCATTTGCTGAAAACAGGCTCCTTTCTTTTGCAGGTAGAACTCAAGGCCAAGGTCATGTCCATCTTACAGCTTTACTAGTGATATTTCAGGTGGCTTTACTAGTAATATTCCAGGACCTACCG
>CAZMMB010000261.1:0-2537 GCA_964567325.1 uncultured Oscillospiraceae bacterium | reverse complement strand
GAAGATTTATTCGATGCTGCAAAAGCATCTAGTGGTGCTATTCCCGTTAAATTTGAAAGGGTAGATATGTTGTCACTTGTCAACCAGGGATTAGGTGAAATAGCTGGGCTGATAGATGACTCTAGGCTAGATTTCATTGTGAATGCAAAAAAAGAAAAATATCCGGTCCATGCCGATGGCCAACTCCTCTGGCGCCTTGTGGAAAATCTTTTAAACAATGTGTTAAAATACGCCCTGGAAGGCTCAAGAGTGTATATAGATTTGAAAGAAACCGAGGGAATTAACGGGAAGGCTAGTCAGGTAGTACTAGAGATAAAAAACATATCAAGAGATGAATTGAATATCAATGCTGATGAGCTCATGGAAAGGTTCAAAAGAGGTGATGAATCAAGGGCTACTGAAGGAAGTGGTCTAGGCCTTGCAATAGCCAGGGATTTGACCCTACTGCAGAAAGGATGGTTTGAAATTAAAATCGATGGTGACCTTTTTAAAGCAGTGGTCATGTTACCTTCAGGGTGAGTTAAATTTCCTATAAAAAACTATTCAGGGTCTGCTGAACGGATTCTATTTTCTCAAATAATCCACCTAGCAGGCCCTATTTATATGATATCTATGGTAAAATGTAAAAGTAATACAAATAATAGATGGTACAAAAGATATATGATAGGAGGACACTATGAAAAAACTTATAAAAAATAATGTTCATTGGCTAGGTAAGGTGGATTGGGAATTGCGAAAATTTCATGGCGATGAATATTCCACCCATAAAGGCTCAACTTACAATTCCTATTTAATTCAAGAGGAAAAAAATGTTTTGATTGATACGGTATGGGCTCCTTTTGCTGGGGAATTTGTTGAAAACCTGGCTAAGGAAATAGATTTAAAAAAAATTGACTTCATAGTAGCCAACCACGGGGAAGTAGACCATAGCGGCGCCTTACCGGCTTTGATGGAATTGATACCTGATACGCCAATCTATTGCACAGCCAATGGTGTGAAATCTTTAAGGGGTCAGTACCATAAGGACTGGAATTTTCGGACAGTAAAGACTGGTGACAAGATAGATATTGGAAATGGTAAGGAGCTAATTTTCCTTGAAATGTCCATGCTCCATTGGCCAGATAGCATGGCAACTTTTTTAACCGGGGATAATATTTTATTTAGTAACGATGCTTTCGGCCAGCATTTGGCAACAGAGAGCCTTTTCAACGACACAGTTGATCAATGTGATCTTTTCAATGAGTCTATAAAATACTTTGCAAATATTTTGAATCCATTCAATCCCATGCTGCGAAGAAAACTAGAAGAAGTCACAGCCCTCAATCTGCCTATAGAAATGATAGCTACCAGCCACGGGGTAATATGGAGAGAAGATCCCATGCAGATAGTTGAAAAATATGCTCAGTGGGCAAATGACTATCAAGAAAATCAGATTACGATTATTTATGATACCATGTGGAATGGGACTAGGACCCTTGCTGAAAAAATTGCCGAAGGTATAGCATCAGTAGACCCCCAAGTGGTGGTAAAGATATATAACATACCCAAAACTGATGCCAATGATCTTATGACAGAGGTTTTCCGATCGAAGACGGTGATAATGGGGTCTCCTACAATTGGCAATAATATACTCCACTCAGTTGCGGCAATGATACATTTTATGAAGGGTTTGAAATTCAAAGGCAAGAAAGCTGCAGCCTTCGGTTGCTATGGATGGAGTGGTGAATGTGTGAAGGTAATGAATGGACTGATGGCAGATGCTGGTTTTGAGATAATAGGAGACGGCTATCGCAACCAGTGGAATCCTGATTCCAAGGCCCAAAATGAGGCATTAGAGTTTGGCAAAATGATTGCGAAGGCATAAAGTTTGTTAATTCATTGGATACTTGTTGGAGGCCAATTGCCTTAATAGTTTTTTATAATTCAAGACAAGGTTTTGGACTGGGAGCCAGAACCTTGTGCTTTATTCCAAGAATCTCAGCTAAAAAAAATTCAGAAGAAAGGATAATTTATATTGGAGTTGACTAGTTTAAAAGATAAAAAGAATAAGAAAAAATATCAATCTCATGTATCATTAGCGGTATTGCTTTTACTAATAGGTGTATCTGTCGCAATTCATCAATTCAAAGTTCCTCCCATTATGGTGGGAGTCGCAAAGGAAGTAGGTCTGCCATCAGAAAAAGCCCCCATGCTTATGTCAGTATTTATGCTTGTATGCCTAGTCCTCGCTATTCCAGCGGGGATTATTGTAGAGAGGATTCAGGTTAAATGGACCCTGCTATTGTCCGCAACACTTGCTGCCATAGGTTCAATTATAGGGGCCCTATCCACAGTTGCCCCTGCCTTGCTTTTCAGTAGAGCTATAGAAGGCCTTGGATTTCTGCTGATTAGCATAGCCATACCGGTAGCGGCAGCCTCCTATTCCCATCCTAAAAAAATAGGGGCTGTAATGGGCATATGTGGGGTGTGGATCTCCGTTGGGTCTATATTGGCCTTTAACACAGTGCCTGCCTTAAACGTACATTTCAAATGGAGGG
>CAZMMB010000260.1:0-2543 GCA_964567325.1 uncultured Oscillospiraceae bacterium | reverse complement strand
CTGGTCAGGTAGTGAAAGTCAAGGCTCTGGTTACTCAATGGAACGGTATGAAACAGCTTAGGGTTATGAGGATTAGAAGATCTGTCGACCAGGACGGGATTGATTTGGGAGACTTTATTCGTACCGCCCCGGAAAAATCCGAGGATATGCTGTCTTACTTACATGATAAAGTGGACTCTATGGAAGATGAAGAGTTGAAAAGACTCTGCAAAAAAATCCTGAACGATAATAGGGAGAGGCTCCTATATTATCCCGCAGCCGTTAAAAACCATCATGCAGAAAGGGGAGGACTCCTTTATCATATGAAACGGATGATGGCAATGGCTGATGAGTATTGCAAGGTTTATACAAACCTAAAGAGGGATTTACTTATAACTGGCGTTATTATCCACGACATGGAAAAACTCAATGAGATAATAGCAGATGAAAACGGTATAGCCTCCGGCTACTCATACGAAGGGCAATTGTTGGGCCATTTAATCCAGGGGATAAAGATCATAGACCGGCTGGCAGAGGAAATAGGCATGGGAAAAGAAAAGACCATCATGTTGGAACACATGATTCTTTCACACCACTATGAGCCGGAATTTGGAAGCCCTAAAAAGCCACTTTTCCCTGAGGCCGAGCTCCTCCATTATCTGGACATGGTAGATGCCAGGATGTACGATATGGAAGAAGCCCTTTTCGGTACTAAGGCCGGTGAATTTTCAGATAAAGTCTGGACCCTGGACAACAGGAGACTCTATAAGCCGCTCGGTGATTAGTAAGCTTTAAAAGGAGACAAATAAATGTTGCGCTTGCCCAAAGAAATAAGCAAAATAATGAAAAGAGTAGAGGACAAGGGATATAAGGTTTTTATTGTTGGAGGTAGCCTTAGGGATATGATGCTGGGAATAGAACCTTGGGATTGGGATTTGGCTACGGATGCTACTCCGGATGTGGTTGCTGAGATTTTCAACAGTTCAGATAGGGATAAAGATATAAAGGGAAAGAAATATGGGGTTGTCCCTGTTAGTGTAGGTGAAATCCAGGTGGAGCTGGCAAGCTTTAGGATAGATGGGGCATATTCGGACCACAGGCGTCCCGACCAGGTGGAATTTACAAAAAATATAGAGGACGATTTATCTAGGCGGGATTTCACCATTAACGGCATGGCCTATAATCCCCAAAGGGGAATAATAGATCCTTTCGGTGGGCAAAAGGACCTAAAAGAAAAATTGATTCGTACCATAGATAGTCCCCAGGAACGCTTTAGCCAGGATCCTTTGAGGATAATGAGGGGAATTCGTTTAGCAGGCCAATTGGATCTCGATATCCAACTGGACACCTTTACCGCTATGCAGGAGACCGCATGTCTTTTAGACCAAATCAGCATTGACAGGAAAAGGCTTGAATTTGAAAAACTAATTGTCACAAAGAATGCAGGAAAAGCCTTGCGAATTTCCACCTCATCAGGTGTCCTAGGGGCTCTCTTTGATGACTGCTATCCCCCAAAAGGCAAAATGGATAATGGGGATTTGGAGGTCCTTATTCAAAATATTGATAGGGCTAGGCAGGATGTTGACCTGAGACTGGCCCTGGTCCTCCTGTGCTTTGAGAAACAAAAGGCTATGAAGGCAATTGATAGCCTTATGCTTAGCAAAGAGAGGGCCAGGCTACAAAAGGCAGCTCAGAACCTGCTCACAGACCTTTATTTTGCAGTTGACAAGTATTCTTTAAAAAGATTCATTTACTTAAACGGAGAAGAAATCTATGAGTTCCTGAACGACATTTGCAAACAACAGAGGGAAGTATATGAAACACCGGGTTATCGCATTGAAAGCAGATATTACATTTTAGATGATATAAAGAAAAACCGGGAGCCTATCTATGTAGAGGACCTAGCGATTGGTGGCAAGGACCTTATAGAAGCGGGAATAGCGGAAGGAGAAAAGGTGGGCCAGATGCTCAATATGCTCATCGATGTGGTCCATAGATTCCCTGGTTTAAATACTAAGGCTAAACTTTTAAAAAAAGCAAAAGCATTGAGAAACCCTATAAGGGCTAAGTTCCGCAATATCTACTTTATCAAGTGATCTAGTGAAGGAAAAAATGTTAGAAAAAAAAGGCATACTAAGGGACATCATATATCATAATTCGGCTAATGGTTACACTATTGGCATAATTGAGGATGAAGAGGCTGGTGAACAATTTACCGGTGTTGGTTATCTTCCAAACCCAGGCCAAGGCAGGGAGTACAGGCTGACAGGCAGCTGGAAAACCCATCCAAGCTACGGTGAACAATTCGCATTTCACAGCTACATTGAGGAAATGCCTACAACAGCGGAAGGAATCAAGGGGTTTTTGAGCTCAGGAGTCATGAAAGGGGTGGGAAAGAAGACCGCCCAAGCCATGGTGAACCGCTTCGGGGATGATACCCTTCGCATCATAGAGGAGGAACCCCACCGTCTGGAAGAGGTGACGGGAATTGGTTCGGTCAAGGCCAAGACAATAGCCGATGCTTTCAAAAGCCATAGGGAGTTTGCAGAAATTGTCCTATATTT
>CAZMMB010000259.1:0-2545 GCA_964567325.1 uncultured Oscillospiraceae bacterium | reverse complement strand
AGGGCCCTAGCTATACGCAAAGCAGTATCTGTCACTGCAAGGCAATGTCTAATTACGTGTTGTGGTGTCCCATAAGAATCCAGCAAATCTATGCAGGTTTTCCTTGATGGTATTATGTTTTTCCCATCACAGAATAGGCAGCCTTTCTCATGTCCAATGCAGTCCCTGCACTCTAATGGAGGTAACAGGTTTGGACTCTTCGTTACGAAAAAGAACCCCCCTCCCAGTTTCTTCCGAGATATATTACCGTCCCTGTTAATAACTCGTCCCAACATGCTATCATTTATTTGACCCAGCATATCCGAAAGCCTATCTGGGGACATTCCATAAGAACCGGGCCCGAAAGAGCAAGATAAATAAAGGCCCTTTTCTTTTATTGATTCTGATTTGTTGATTTTTTCACGCAGAATTTGCCTTCCCGCTTCAAGGAAACCATTTACCCACAAGTCTGCGTAGTATTGGCCTGCCTTATTCTTAGTATCAGGTTTGCATTCCCCTAAGGAGAGTAGATAGTAATAGATTTCTATTACATCATGGCTAGATATTTGCTGGAAAGCTGTGCAGGTAAAATTTGATTTGCCCATATGTATTGTATCATCATAGAAAACATCAGGGCTTAGATGTATAGTTACGGCCTCCATGTTAAACCCAAACCTGCAGTCTGACAGCACTTCTAGTGCCTCATCTAGTAATATTTCATGATTATTGTAACCGGGACAGAGGCCGCTAGTTTCAAAAAAAAGTTTTCTAGCAATGGGTTCAGTATCCTCAAAATTCAGTTTTATCAATTTTTCACTCATGATTCACCTTTTGCTTCAATTATTATATTCTATCAAATTTTTGCTCCTTAGCCAAGGCTAGGGCAAGATTTCTGTTCTATTGACAGCAATTACAACTAAATGTTATAGTTAACTTATTAATGAACAAGGATTTCAGGAGGCAAAAATGACTTACGCAGAAATGTTAGATGAAATTATCATGAAGAGTGAACTGTCTCTCCGTCAAATTTCCAAACGGTGTGAAGATTTAAATCTTAAGATAACCCCCTCTTATATATCTCAACTGAAAAATAATAAATTGCCACCTCCCAGTGAGGAAGTTTCCCTTGTCTTGGCCAAGGCCTGTGGTTCAGATAAACAGGCCCATCTCGTTTTTCAAGGATATATGGAAAAAGCCCCGACAATGGTCAGGGAATATATGTTAGCTTCGTCAACCTTGAATAAGGTGATGCTGGAATCCCTATGCAAGGCTACTAATAAGACTTTTACAAAAGAAATGGAAGATTATATAAAGAGTTTAGATGTGCTAGCGGCCCTAGAGCTATCATCAAAATATGTCTATTCGGACAATCCAAATCATAGGGATGATTTGGTAAGAGAAATATGCCTAAATAGTGGCGATGTGGCGGAAGCAGATTCTAAAGGAGAAATAATTAACTTGTTTCTTGCCGATGGTGCCATGTCGCCCTATATCCCTATATACGCTTATATTTACATTATGCCCACAAAAGTTGAATTGCTTAAAGATCGGGATATAATAGCCTTCTATCCCGATAACCGCCGGGTACCTACCTTGAGACGTATTTATTTCATAAAAGATAAAATACTTATGATTCCCGACGATAAGGCCCACGATACTTTTTTCTTCGACGACATGAGTGAAATCAGTTATATTGGCAAGGTTGTATCTTTTAAGGTGGATGTTTGATATTCTTATCCAAGATATTCCAAATCGTAATTATCTATACGGATAGTATCTCCATCTTTTAAACCGATTTTTTTCAGTTTCTCGATAGTCCCACTATTTTCAATATATTTATATAAGTAGCGCAATGAGCCGTAATCGTTAAAGTTGGTGGATCTGAAAATTTTGTCTAATTGCATTCCCCATAGGATGAAGGTGTCCCCCTCTTTTTTAAAGTGTATTTTTTTATATTCCTCATCGGAGACCTCACCTTCTGAATCGAACAGGGAGTAATCAAGCCGTTCTTCTTGTGGCAAACTATCCAATTGAGCAAAAACATAGGCTATTAATTGGGAAACACCTTGTTGCAGGGGTGCCGAAATAGGGAAGACCTTAAAGCCTTTTTCCTCAACATATGCCTTAAAATCATCAAATTTATCTTGGCTAGCAATATCCATTTTATTAGCCGCTATTATTTGAGGCTTGTCCGCTAGCTTTTCACTATAGGAAAGCAATTCCTTGTTTATTATTTCAAAATCCTCCTTGGGATCCCTTCCTTCTATTCCAGACACATCCACTAGGTGAATGAGTAGGCGGGTTCTCTCAATGTGCTTTAAAAAATCGAGACCTAACCCTGTCCCTTGGTGGGCTCCTTCAATTAGGCCAGGGATGTCTGCCATTACAAAAGAGTTGTCGTCTAAGCGAACAATACCTAAATTAGGGGTCAAAGTTGTGAAATGGTAGTCTGCAATCTTAGGGTTTGCGCCGGTAACAACGGAAAGCAGGGTTGACTTGCCAACATTTGGAAATCCAATCAAGCCCACATCTGCAATTGTTTTAAGTTCTAATGTTATTCTCCTCT
>CAZMMB010000258.1:0-2595 GCA_964567325.1 uncultured Oscillospiraceae bacterium | reverse complement strand
AATCCGGTATGGATTTAATTGATATTTTTGAAGACCTTAGCGAAAGATATGAATTCCCTAGCATTGAAGCAGCCCAGGCATTTGCAGACAATCTCCTCCGTCTCTATAATGGTAGCCGTCAATGGGTGCTAAAAGGCCATATGCCCAAAGAGCTATTAGATGAAAGTGGTGAATATACCTGGGAAACCCTATCTGTCAGTGGGCTAGATGGCAGGGAAATAGAGGTGACTACAAAATTGATAGATGTAGTCCAGCCTGAACGAAGAGTGAAAATAGGGCGGAATGAGCCCTGCCCTTGTGGGAGTGGGAAAAAGTATAAAAAATGTTGTGGTAAATAATTGAAATGTTGCGTTCAGGCATATACTTAGGAAAGTGGAAGGGCTCTTTAGGGTAGGCCTTGCGGATATGCGAAGCAACATGGTTGCTATGGAAGAAGATATAAAACAATACAAATTGCATTATAAAATAGTTTTCAATGGCCTTCCATAACACCGTATAGAGTAAATAAGAAAGTAATACCTTTTATATCAGGGGACATTAATTAAGAAATCACTTGCAATATCTGTTCGTCCGAATGTTTCCTTTAAAAACTGAAGAAAAGGAGAAATACGGGTTCCCTAATTTTAATGCCTCAAAAAATAATCCAAAATGCATAATGTTTTGATGCCGATATTCAAGTTGTGAATAGTCCAAAATATGAATTGAAATCAATCCAATATGCAAGTTGCTATTGACATACCATTTTTGAGATGTTACTTTTATCATAGAAAGGCAGGTCAAAAAATGGGAAAATATTTACCAAGAATAGCAGATAAGCTACTAACAAATAGTTTGGAGGCTTCAGGTGCGGTCTTAATAGAAGGTCCCAAATGGTGCGGCAAAACAAGAACGGCTCAAGAATTCGCAAAAAGCATATTGATGATGCAAGATCCTGACAAACAGAATTCCTATATGGAAGCAGCAGCCATAAAGCCGTCATTGCTTCTTGAAGGAGAGACGCCCAGGCTTTTAGACGAGTGGCAAATAGCTCCTATTTTGTGGGATGCTGTTCGTTTTACTGTCGACAAGCGCAACGCGACAGGTCAATTTATTCTTACAGGATCCGCTGTACCGACAGATAATAAAGTGTCCCACACCGGTACCGGAAGAATATCGCGCCTCAGGATGCGCACTATGAGCCTTTACGAATCCGGTGATTCCAATGGTACAATTTCACTTAGTTCCTTATTTACAAAATCCAAAAATCAAGCGTCGTCCACTATGTTGGCGATAGACGATTATGCAAATCTTATTGCACGAGGAGGGTGGCCTGCCTCAGTAGGAGTAAAACAAGATATTGCAGAAAAGCGAGCGAGAGACTATGTGGATGCAGTAATTAACCTAGATGTCTCTAGAGTTGATAATATAGAGAAAAACCCTAATAAGGTCAGAGCTTTAATGCGCTCAATAGCGAGAAATGTATCTACGGATGCCACCATGACTACTTTAATGCATGATATGGAGGGAGACGACGAAAGCATTGTATTACCAACGGTATCTTCTTATCTAAATGCTCTGAATCGTATATTTGTAGTAGAGAACCTTCCTGCTTGGAATCCTTCATTACGCTCAAAAACACCGCTTCGCGTGTCTCCCAAACATCATTTCATTGATCCTTCTATCGCAGCTGCGGTAATGGGAATATCGGGGAAACGACTTTTAGATGATTTTAATACTTTAGGTTTTCTATTTGAATCTTTGTGCATTAGGGATCTAAGGATTTATGCAGATGCACTTGATGGTACATTATTTCATTATAGGGACAAAACAGGCTTAGAGTCCGATGCCGTTTTGGTCTTAAGGGACGGAAGTTGGGCCCCTGTTGAAGTGAAAATGAGCTCTTACGGATTTGAGCAAGCTGCATCAAACCTTAAAAAATTGGTGAATCGTATCGATGTAAATAAAATGAAAAAGCCTTCATTTATGATGATATTAAGCGCCACTGATTATGCATATCAAAGGGATGATGAAATCTACATTGTTCCACTCGGCTGCTTAAAGCCATAAATAACCCAGTTTATTTTATAGCTCTACCGAAATTACGGTAGGGCCTTTTAAAAATACTATTTGAAAGTATAGCCGAATTTATTCTGTGTACTTAATATCGGTGTTGATTAATATCCTGTTTTTCTCACTATACCAACCTACACCGAAATCAAATACCTTCCCTATATCTCGCAGCTTGAAGTAGTTGTTGCCGACGAACTCCAGGCTCTTGCAAGTTCCACATTACTATAGAATCATTTGATAATCAATTTAAAGTAGGGTCTATGAAAAACAAGATCATATAGCGTTCTGGTTGGAATCTTCATAAAAAATTCTTTACATTACAAAGGATTTTCATTGGACGCTGTTTACAAATTGCATTATAAAATAGTTTTCAATAGCCTTCCATAACACCGAATAGAATAACTAAGAAAGTAATACCTTTTATATCAGAAGACATTAATCAAGTTAGTGATCAAGCCAGCTAAATCCAGAACCATTTCCCATTTTATTGCTCATTGATTTTAGCCGCTATTTTCTCAATTTCCTGTTTAGGCAAGCCGGTAAGTG
>CAZMMB010000257.1:0-2597 GCA_964567325.1 uncultured Oscillospiraceae bacterium | reverse complement strand
GTTCATAGCCTCGATAGCTGACAGCAATTTTTTATTAACGAAAGGTCCTTTTTTTACTGATCTACTCATATTTCATCCTCCTCCCCGCTTATTTCTCGCCGCGTTTTTTCACAATATATTGATTTGATTTCTTATTCCTCTTCCGCGTTTTGTAACCCAAGGTTTTCATTCCCCAAGGTGAGACTGGGCTTTCTCTACCTACACCCGTCTTACCCTCACCGCCACCGTGGGGGTGGTCGTTAGGATTCATTGCAGATCCTCTGACTGTGGGCCTTATACCCATATGTCTTTTCCTGCCCGCCTTACCAATTTTAATGTTTTCGTGTTCTATGTTGCCAACTTCACCAATAGTAGCCCGGCATTCTATTCTGACCTTCCTCATCTCCCCGGATGGCAACCTGATTGTCGCATAACCGGATTCCTTAGCCATAAGCTGGGCCCCATTGCCAGCGGACCTAACCATCTGAGCACCCTTTCCAGCCTTCATCTCGATGCAGTGAATGATTGTACCCACAGGTATATTCTTCATAGGCAGAGCATTCCCCACCTGAATGTCAGCGTTTTCACCGGAATGGATGATATCCCCTACCTTCAAGTTATTAGGTGCTATGATATATCTTTTCTCTCCATCTGCATAGAATACTAGGGCTATATTAGAGCTCCTGTTAGGATCGTATTCAATTGTAGCGATTTTACCAGGAATACCGTCCTTATTTCGTTTGAAATCTATAACTCTATATTTGGGCCTATATCCGCCACCTCTATGGCGAACAGTAATCGAACCCCTAGAATTTCTTCCAGAATGCTTCTTTAATGTCTTTGTTAAAGATTTTTCCGGTTTGTCCGCAGTGATATCTTCGAATGTTGAAACCGTCATCCCCCTCAATCCAGGGGAAGTGGATTTATATTTCCTAATAGCCATGTCTAACTTCCCTCCTTATAGACCTTGGAAGAATTCGATTTCCTTACTCTTTTCGGTAAGGATAACAATTGCTTTCTTTGTAGCTGGTGTCCTACCAATGTTTCTTCCCATTCTTTTCAGCTTGCCTTTAACGTTCATGATATTAACCCTCTCCACATCGACGCCAAATATTTCTTCCACCGCATCTTTTACCTGGGTTTTATTGGCATCGACTGTAACCTGGAAGGTATATCTTTTATGGGCCGCATCATCCATACTTCTTTCTGTGATGATAGGTTTTCTAATTATATCGTAAGGGGTTTTCATTACGAATACACCTCCTCAATTCTGTTTACCGCTTCCTTAGTTAGGATGAGGCTTTTATGATTTACAATGTCATATACGTTCATTTCCCCCACCATAGATGTTTTTACACCAGGAATATTGGCTGTGGAACGTACTAGATTTTCATCTTTAATATCAGTGATTATAAGCGCTTTCTTTTCCGCATTTATGCTCTTTAATACGCCTACCATAGCTTTTGTTTTTGCTTCTTCAAGTTTTAAACCATCCAGGATTATTATTTCCTTTTCTACCACCTTCGAGGAAAGAGCGGATTTCATTGCTAAACGCTTAACCTTTTTAGGAAGAGTATACCTGTAATCCCTGGGTTTTGGTGCAAATACGACTCCCCCTCCAATTTGATTGGGGGAATTGCTGCTTCCCTGCCTGGCACGACCTGTCCCCTTCTGTCTGAAAGGTTTTCTCCCGCCACCTCTGACCTCACCCCTAGTCTTTGCCGACTGGGTTCCTTGTCTTTGATTTGCTAAATAGTTTACAATAACCGCATGCACCGCATGCTCATTCACTTCTATTGCAAAAATATTGTCATTGAGTTCTATATTACCGGCCTCTGTGCCGTCCATTCTCACCATCGTTACTTGTGCCATTTGATTTCCTCCTTTCTGTCAAATTTTTATTTATCTTGACCTTTTACTGCATATTGGATTCTTAGAAGGCCCCCTTTTCCACCGGGCACAGCCCCCTTAACCAACATAAGGTTCCTATCTGCGATGACCTTGACAAGCTCTATGTTTTGAACAGTAACAGTGTCCCTGCCCATCCTACCAGCTCCTTTGTTCCCTTTGAAAACACGACCTGGGTAGGCGCCTGCAGCTAAAGCCCCTGCCAATCTATGGTGTTTTGAACCATGGCTCATGGGTCCTCTAGCCTGACCCCATCTTTTAATGTGTCCCTGGGTTCCTTTACCTTTTGATGTTCCTGTTACATCAAGCTTTACACCCTCTTCAAAATCGGCAACGGTTATAATTTGCCCCTGCTCATAGCTTTCACCCTCGTCTAAACGTATCTCCTTAAGATGTTTCTTCAAAGGTGCCTGCCATTTTTCAAAATGTCCTTTAGTCGGCTTGTTAGCTCTTTGCTCTTTCAAGTCCCCATATCCGATTTGGACAGCATTATATCCGTCGGTTTCCACTGTTTTGATTTGAGTTACCACGTTGGGCTCAGCTTCAATAACAGTGACCGGAATTACCACTCCAGTTTCGGAAAAAATCTGAGTCATGCCGACTTTTTTTCCTAAAATAGTTCTCATCCTTTACTACTCCCTTCTTACAGCGGATTGCTAAATTAATGTCTGCAATCATACTAAGACTCTTACATATTTTTAACAGCCTAT
>CAZMMB010000256.1:1204-2611 GCA_964567325.1 uncultured Oscillospiraceae bacterium | reverse complement strand
CATACCCATTCCGTAAATCACATTGCTCCCTGTCAATGCGGGCAGAATGGCTGTCAACGTTTTTTCATGGCCTAGCTGGGCATCAATTACCTTGCTATCCCCCTAAGTTCCCCCTACATTGGTAGGTATGCCATAGTAGTGGCCAATTTGCCCTACAGCAGAACCGAACATAGCGTGTTCCGGTGCTCCTACCGGTGATGTGGCTGTCTTCATATCCATGATGGTGGTGGAGCTACCATAAAGAATTGGATTTCCCTTGTTTATTATCTGTGAAAGTACAATACCACCAAGAATTTCGGCATTGGTGGTAACCAAAGTACCAGCTAATGTGGCCGGTGTGGTCCCCCCGCAAAGGCCCATTGACAAAATATCGATAGGTAATCCATGCCTTGCCGACAAGGCTATTATGCTAGTCTCGTTTTCATTGATCTCTAAGGGACTATTGGGACATGCCCCCATAGTTACTATAGGACGTTCCCTCAGTTTGTCATAACCGCCCTGGATTGCCGCAGCCATGTCTATAAATCGCTGGGTATTCTTAACTCCCTCTAGGTCGTGGGCAAAGTTCTTTGTCAAGTTGTTCAATACTACTTCCGCCTCATGGAGGGTCCTGACCTTTTGGTTTACATCACCAGCTGTAACCGCTATGGAAAATACATCTACAGACTCCATAGCATCACAAAACCGGGCAACATTGCCCAGGTCCTCCTTGGTAGACTCCCTGATCTCCCCAGTATAGGGGTCTAGCATAAAAACACCGGTTCCAAAGTTTTTAAAAGCAACGTGCTTACCACCTACTAAAGTGTCATTCTTTGGATCCCTGCCACAGAGTGTAAATTCCTCCGGGCAAGATTCTATGCTGTCATTAACCAGATTTCTTGGAAATCGTACCCTGTCATTGCTTCTGTCTACTTGGCAACCGGCTCCCTCAAGAATATCCAAGGCCTCATCGCCATGAATTTGTAGCCCATAATCTTCCATTAGCTCTAATGTGGCTTCATGAAGAGCATCAAGGTCTTCATTTCCCAAGATACAATAACCTTTTATGTCATCTTCGTATTTAAATTTAGCCATTTTTTCCTCCTCCTTTCTAAATGATATAAATGTTACATGTCCAGGTTAATTGCCCAACCAGGAAAGAATAACATTTACTGCTTCGCTGGCATCCTCACAATAGGCATCTGCACCAATTTTATCAGCCCAACGCTTTGTGACAGGGGCACCCCCCACAAGAGTTTTAACCTTGTCTCTGATTTCCGCCTTAGCTAGAAGGTCCTCAATTTTTTTCTGTTCAGTCATTGTTGTTGTTAACAAGGCGCTGCTACCTACAAAATCAGCCTTGTATTCTATTGCTTTTTCAATAAATACCTCTGCAGGCACTTCCCTGCCCAGGTCATGGACTTCTAT
>CAZMMB010000256.1:0-1194 GCA_964567325.1 uncultured Oscillospiraceae bacterium | reverse complement strand
AATCAAGGATGCTACTATCCCTTTACCAATATCGTGTACATCACCTGCAACAGTACCGATAATCATTACACCTTTTTTAGGCGTGTCCGACGCTTCTAATTTAGATTCGATTTTTTCTGTAACTACCTTCATAACCTCGGTTGAGAAAATCAGCTCGGGCAAGAAAATCTCACCTCTACCAAATTGATCCCCTAATTCCCTCATTCCAGCACTAAAACCTTCACTTAAAAGTTGAACCGGATCTATCCCGGCTTCCTCGGCTTGTGACAAAATTTCTAAAGCTTTATCTTCATCGCTTTCGATAATAGATTCGGCCGCTGCTTTAAGAATCATTTCTTTGCTCATTTTTTTCCTCCTAAATTAATATTGGTATGCCTTTCTTTGATATTATTATCCATTTGTATGATAACTTATTTGTTGTCAAGAATGATATAAGGAATTGCAGAGAAATATGTACTATCTTTGTTTTTATATTTAATACTTGCATATTTTATTACGATTAGTTAAAATATTATTACATAGTAAGTGAATTTTATGTAATATTTTAATGATTAACCAATGAAGGGATTGGATATGAGCGAAAAACTTGTTGCTATACCTAAACTATCGGCCCATTTAATTGAATCTATTACCGCCTTCAGCACCATGCTACAAATACCCGTTACCTTCTTCGATGGACGGGGAAACATCCACTTGGAATGGGCTAAAGACCAAAAAGTATGCAATCTTTCCCAGCAGTACGGGGACCCTACAAGCCCCTGTGGACAAAATTTACTTTCCTCACTAAATTATGCCACCCAACTTGGTGAGCCTTATATATTCGTATGCAGGGGTGGTCTAGTTAAGATTGCCGTTGCTCTTTTCTCCGATAATAAGCTAACAGGTGGATTCATAGCGGGCCCTATAGTAATGGGTTCCCTCAGAGAAAGCAATATATCCAAGGTTTTGGCTGAGGATTCCATAGATGAATCATCATTTCCCAAACTAGCTAAAGCCCTAAATAATACTAGGATATTCAATCCCAAAGAGGTTTCACATTTATCAATCATCTTGAACAGCTGTATTCTTTCCGCAGTCGATAACATGGATGAATACCATATGAAAAACGAAAGGTATAGAAAGCAAGCCCAATTGGGTTTAGAAGTTAGAGAATATAAGAAGGCAAACCGCGATATGTCCTACCCTTATGAAATG
>CAZMMB010000255.1:0-2662 GCA_964567325.1 uncultured Oscillospiraceae bacterium | reverse complement strand
TAAGTTAGAGGGTGTAACCGAATCGATAGTGCATATATTCCATAACCAGGTCTACAAGCACGTTGAAATCTACCTTACTCACATTAAAAGATATATCATAATTTCTTACATCTAGCATGTCCTTACCCGTAACCTTTTGAATATATCTCTCCGTGGCCCTATCGGTTGTAGCAAGAAGACCTTCCGCATCGTCCTTAGAAAGGCTATAGAGGCGCATGTAATTTTTCAGGCGGTAATCCCTGTCTCCCCCAATGAAAATTCTCACCAGCTTAGGATAGTCCCTAAACCTGTGAAATCCTCCCCTTCCCACAACAACACTGGTCTTATCCCCTACTAAATTAAGAAGAATTTCCTCTTCCTTTTCATGCACAGGGGCATCGCTTACTATGCTCCTCATTTCGGGAATATACGATTCCATATGGGATAGAATAGGTGTCTGGCCCAGGAGCTCCCAAAAGCTACTTCCCTTTCTCGCATCATCTCCCCCCTCTAGAACTGCTTCCAAACCACGGGCCGCCTTCGCTACAGCCTTCTTATCTACATAGGCTGCCGATGATCGCCGGGCCAATCTTTGACCTATTTCAAGGCCCCCACAACCTGGCTGGGTGCTTATAGTCATTATTATCTGACTGGACATATTCCTCCTTCACATCCTTCATCACCTATATCATACTCTAGCTCTTCCTTTTCATAGTTTGAAATTAAAGAGGGTATAAAGGGTTTCATTTCATTTATTCTTTTATTATACTCCTCTTCAGATATTTCTTCAAAGGGTAAAAGATCATAGAAGTTGTCCTCATAAGAAAGGAAGGAAAGGGCAACCGTATTTTCCCAATTGTCCCATACCCACTCTTCTACCCCTTCCCACTCATGGTCTCTTACATGAACTGTTATCGAGCAGTTGTGGTCCACATAGTATTCCATGAACATCTTATATATTTCCAACTGGTCAATGGCGGAAACATCACCTTTAAGTTTACCAGCCGGGGCCTTAACAGGAAATTCCACTACCTTTGTTACACAACTGTCCCTATCCTGGCCTACTTCAGGAAAAACAGGGTATCCCAGCTCTTCACATACCTTAACTAAAGGATCGTCGCTGCTAATTCTAATCCTTCGTATATAGTATGGCGCGTGGGAGAAATGCACACCACTTGATACAACAGGCAATAGGCTAACCGTTCCCTCAGGTTTCACTGTTGTCACCAACACTGGTTGTCCCTGCCCCAATTCTTTGGCATATTCCGAGGCGGCCTTCCTTGCTGTTTCACGGAGTTCCTTTAGAAGTTCTTCCTGCTGTTCCCTGGACAAGGCCAGGGCATTAACCATATCCTGCCAACCAGTAATAGAGCAGCCCAATAGTTTGTCCCTTTGCTGGACAGCATTCCATTCTGGAATCTCTAATTCTGTGCAGGTCATTCGATAGCCTGCCCTGGCAGAAAGTCTTTGGGCCTCTAAAAACCCTTCCTTGTCTAAATTTCCATCGCGGACAAAGGCCATTGCATTTATACTAGTTAAATTGCACATTCCTTTCGAATCTAGTAAAACTTCCGCACAAGGATTGACCCCTTTAAAATCGGGTCTTCGTTTAGCCCCAGCCTCTTCATTAACCCAACCCGGCTCACCTGAATAGCGCATCTGCTCCAGGTGCCAATGGAGCTGTTCCCTAGATGGTTTTTTTCTATAATAAATTGAATTATTACTCATTTGCCTATGAGCAATTTCCTTATCAATCACCCATTTTTCGTCAATTTTCTTATATAGTTCGCTTTTTGCCTGAATGCATTCCTTATCATCTGCATCTATCAAAACTATTTCCGCTGTTCGCCTGACCCCACCAACGACAACATTTTCCCCGATAATATTCGCAATATCTAGGCAATCTATGGGAATGAGTTTAACTTTGTTTATGCTAGTACGGTTTGCAGCTTTTTCTATTACCTTACTGATTTTAATGAACATATTTTTCATGCTGGAATGCCCACTGGCTGTGCCACCAAAAGTCTTTAATTTCTCCCCCTTACCTCTTACCTGATCATAGTTTAATATTATAGTTTTTATTTTTCTATATTCCGTGCTGTAGTGAATTTTTAGAAAATAATCTAAAGATTGAACCCATCCTTCTTTACTATCTCCTATGGTAATTTTTACAGTATCATTATGAGTGAATTCCAAGGCTGTACTATCCTGCCTTAAGGACTTCAGGAGGGGGGTGTAAGATTCATGGATCACCTCAACATCTGTCCTTATCATAGGTAACTTTACAATATCCGATTTTAAAATCCTCACTCCAACGCCAGAACCTACCATAAGGAGGTAAAAAATATCCTTAAAGGAGGCAAAGCTATCAATAACCTGAAAGGAACAGTTGAAATTTGCCATAGGATAATACTTAGATACATCAGTACTTCCCACCCATAAAGTCCTGCCTGATAGAAATTGTTTCAGTTCAAAGACATTTTTGTAAAGTTTTTCCGCCTCATCCTTAGATGTGGGTACTAAACTACAATTGTACTCCACCGCCCGTCTAACTGTCTCCCACCAATATTCCCTTCTCATTTCCTCCGGTAACCATCTGGAATAAGTTCGATAAAAAACAAAGTTGCCTAGTTGATTCATAGGTGAAGGCCTATGCTTGTATAAACTGATGAAATCCTCTGAT
>CAZMMB010000254.1:0-2695 GCA_964567325.1 uncultured Oscillospiraceae bacterium | reverse complement strand
TAGATCCAACATCCCATACCTTTCAAACTATTGTTTTTCCACTATAGATGAAGGATTTGCCTCTCGTTGTCAAAAGGCGGAAAAAGGAGTTATCATAGCCGGTGCAAATTATGGACAAGGCAGTAGCAGGGAGCATGCTGCTCTAGCTCCCCTTTATCTTGGGATAAAGTTTGTAATAGCAAAATCTTACGCTAGAATACACAGGGCAAACCTGATAAACAGCGGAATAATACCCCTGGTGTTGGCAAATTCCGATGACTATGAAGATTTTTCATTGGGACAAAAACTTACCATTAAGGATCCAATAAAGGGAATAGGGAACAAGAAAATTCTAGTTGAAAACATTGAAAGTGGCAGGCAATATGAGACTGTTGGTGACTTTACGCCCGAGGAGATGGAAATCCTAAAAGCAGGTGGGAAGATCAATATGATAAAGGCAACAGAGTCGAAAAGTCATCGATAAAAAACAGGAGGTTGAAATGGATTATACTAAAGCTTTTGACAAAATTGTAAAAGAGCAGTTAGATCGGATAGATAAAATACGGTCTAGCAAGGAGGCAGTGGACTATAAGTCCTTAGATAAAATTATTATAGGCATAATAGGTGGCGATGGTATAGGGCCGGCTATTACAGGCCAAGCCTCAAGGGTTCTTAAGGTTTTGCTTGAGGAAGAGGTCAATAGTGGTAAAATAGAATTCCGCACTATTGATGGCTGCACTATAGAAAACAGGGCCGCTGCAGGAAAGGCAATACCTGACCATGTTCTTGAGGAAATAGAGGATTGCAATGTCTTGTTGAAAGGGCCCACTACAACTCCTAGAAAAGGGGATAAATGGGCTAATGTGGAAAGTGCAAATGTAGCAATGAGGAAGGAACTGGACCTCTTTGCAAATGTTAGACCGGTAAAGGTTGCCGACCAGGGGATTGATTGGACATTTTTTAGGGAGAATACCGAGTGCTTGTATGCCATGGGCAGTCAAGGCATGAATATAACAGATGACTTGGCAATAGATTTTCGCATTATCACCACGCCGGGTACAGAAAGAATTGCTAGGATGGCATATGAATATGCTCGGAGGAATGGTAAAAGAAAGGTTACTATCGTCACCAAGGCAAATGTAGTAAAAGCTACTGATGGAAAGTTCCTTGAGGTCTGCAAAAGTGTAGGAAAGAATTACCCAGAGATAGAAACTGACGACTGGTACATCGATATAATGACAGCCAAGCTCTTGGATGAAAAGCGCAGAAATCAATTTGAGGTAATGATTTTACCTAATCTTTATGGAGATATTCTCACGGATGAAGCAGCCGAACTCCAGGGTGGGGTAGGAACTGCAGGCAGTGCTAATTTAGGGAATCGCTATGCCATGTTTGAGGCGATTCACGGCTCGGCTCCCAGGATGGTAGAGGAAGGTAGGGCAAAGTATGCTGATCCTAGCAGTGTGATTAGGGCCGGTGCTATGCTACTGTCTCACATAGGATTTGAGGATCTAGCTAACAGGTTAGGGGAGGCTATTGAAAAATGCACAATATCTGAACAGAAAGTCAAGATTACCGGTCGCTCCGATGGTGCAACTGGGGCGGAATTAGCAGATTATATTTTAAGTGAAGTTAAGGGAGCTTAACAATGTATCGAATAAACGAAGATTCTCCTTTAAAAAGTAAGTCGCTATCTCAAAATCTTTGTTCAGACCTGCAAAAAGATATCTTAAAAGGAGTTTTTCGCCGGGGTGAAAAGCTTTCGGAACAGCAAATTTGCGATAGATACGGGCTTTCTCGGACCCCGGTGCGGGAAGCCTTGCGGCAACTTGAAATGGAAGGGCTAATTGGAACAATTCCTAATCGAGGTGCTTATGTAATAGGCCTATCCGGAGAAGATATAGATGATTTATTTGAAATGCGAAAATCCTTTGAGGTTCTGGCTGTGAAATGGGCTATTGTGCGCATTACAAAGGATGAGATGGCTAGATTGGAGGAAGCCTACGAGTTTATGGAGTTTTATACAGAAAAGAAGGATCCCGTGAAAATGCTGAACATCAACAGACACTTCCATAAGCTTATATATAAGGCATCTCACAACAGGATGCTCGAGCACAGTCTCAATACCTACCAGTTATATTTAAAGGAAAGCGGAAGCAACATGGCCTATTTAGATGAACACTTAGACCAGGTATTAGAAGAGCATAAAATGATTTATGATGCCTTTGTAAACGAGGATGTTGAGGCCGGGATTCTTGCTGTTGAAAAGCATTTAGACAAGGCAAAACTCAGGGGGAAATAGCAGGGATTCTCCTTGCAACCTGCTACATACTGTGGTATGCTTGTTAGACACAACTACATATAGTTGTGTCTAACTGATTATCGGAGGAGGTCCTGACTATGGGAATAGTGGTTAAAAGAGATGGAACAATTGTAAAATTTAATGGCAATAAAATTAGAAATGCTATACAAAATGCTATGTTGGAAACAAAAGAGGGAATCGATGAAAAACTTGCAATGGATATAGCGGAATCCATAGAAAAAATAATTGGGAAGGCAGAAAGAGAAATCAATGTTGAAGATATACAGGATCTGGTAGAAGACTTCCTGATGGCCAGCGAAAGGAAGGACGCAGCAAAAAAGTATATAATCCATCGGTACGAAAGAGATAAAACCAGGGATGCTAGAAAGAGAAGGGATGGGCGGATAATATCAG
>CAZMMB010000253.1:0-2700 GCA_964567325.1 uncultured Oscillospiraceae bacterium | reverse complement strand
TGAAAATACCAGCTTTAAACAAATATGCATAGAGGCTGATAACAATCCTGAGAAAATAAAAGATAGGATTATAGATATAGTAATTCGCAGGGGTAAGCTCCATAACCCGGTTACAGATACGGGCGGTGTGGTTTATGGTATAGTAGAGAAGATAGGGAGGGAATATGTCAACAGCAAGGGCCTTAAGATAGGAGACGAGGTTATCTGTAACGCTTCTACAGCTGCTATACCCCTTTATATCAGCAGAATCTCTAATATAGATATGGCTTACTCTCAAGTAGATGCCGATGGCTATGCGATTTTGTTCAATGAATTTCCTGTTGTAAAACCCCCGGAAGATGTGCCCATAAATATGTTGCTCTATGCCTACAACGAGTCTGGAACCCTTTATGCCGTAAGCCAGGAGGCCAGGGGTAAGACCAATTTCTTGATAGTGGGTAACAACTTGCTTACAAATTTGCTCTTTGGCCTTGCCGTGCGTAAAACAACAGGACCCAACGCCCAGATAGTTTGCCTCTTTGATAAAAAATCTGACATAATGTTTAAAGGTAAATCCATTGATAATCTGTTGAATTCAATATTTACAGAGATACATTACGTTAATATATTAAGACCTCTAGAGTGCCTACAGAAGTTAAATGCCGAAGGCCTTTTCGATATGAGCATAAACTGTGCCGATATACCAGGGGCCGAGACGGTTAATATTCTAGCTACCCGTTATGGGGGAACAGTTTTTTTCGCAAACCTGATTAATAATTACAATATAGCAGTCTATATCACCGAATCTATTTCCAGGCAGCTTAACCTCAGGAGCGCTGAAGGTTATTTGGAGGCCTATGACGAGTTCGATATAAGTATTATAAGGGATTTGTCTTCGTCGCTTGAAAAGGTAACGGTCATCCAACAGAAGGTGGAGGATGATGTAGATTACCCCTTAGGCCGGGCCGGCCTTGGCTTAAAGGTGCAGGAATATAGGAATAGCCTGGCGGAGGATTTCATTTGTGAAAGCAGGGCTATGGCCATGGTTTTAGATGAGACCCTAAGTGTAGCTAAGTATGATTGCAATGTTTTAATTACTGGTGATACTGGAGTGGGAAAAGAAAAGATTGCATCTATAATTCAGAAAAATAGTACTAGGAAGATGTACCCCTTTGTTAAAATCAACTGCGCTTCCATAGCCAAGAATTTAATAGAATCAGAACTTTTTGGATATGAAAGAGGATCCTTTACAGGGGCCAATCCTTCTGGCAAAAAGGGTTATTTTGAACTGGCTGATAACGGGACGATATTCCTAGATGAGGTAGGTGAGCTGCCCTTGGATGTTCAGGCTAAACTGCTCAGAGTTATACAAGACGGAGAGTTCTATAGGGTTGGAGGTTCCAGGACTGTAAAGACTAATGTAAGGATAATTTCAGCTACCAATAGGGACTTGGCGGAAGCTATAGATACTAAGCGATTTCGCCGGGACTTATATTATCGATTGAATGTATTCCCCATTCATGTCCCATCCTTAGCTGAAAGGCGGGCAGAGATTCCCGCCCTGGTAATATTTTTCATCAATAAGTACAATGATAAATTTGGAATATCCAGAGGCATTACGGAAGATGCTCTAGAATATCTGAAAAGCTGCGATTGGCCGGGGAACATAAGGGAGTTGGAGAACATGGTTCAAAGGCTATTGATTTCAGTTAAGGGCGAGGATATTACCGCCTACGATGTAATGAAAGAGTTCCACCAAGATCTTTTTGAAAGTGTGGGCATTCATTCGGAAAGCGTGGACAGTGAAGATGGACAGGAAGTTTCCCTGCCTGTCATGGTGGAGAACTTAGAGAGAAGTATAATTAAGAAAGCCTATGAAAAGTATGGTTCTTCAAGAAAGGCGGCCAAAGCAATAGGAATAAGTCAGACCCAATTAGTGAGGAAAAAGAATAAATACATGGTGTGAACCGGTTCCGACTCGAGCAGAAGACTGGTTTGAACCGATAACAAATCAAAAAGGGCAAAATTTCAAGACACAATAATAAAGAAGTTGTCTTGAATGCAGGCTTTCAAAGGGGATTGACGACAGTATATTTGCATGGATAAATTGGCATAAAAATTGCTATAAGTATAGGTATGTGAAAGTAGATTTAGACAGAAAATAATGCCAAAGGTCCAAATGGTCCAAAGAAAATTTTAAAATTCACGAGGAGGAGCTGAAATGAAAAAAGGATGTCCTTATGGAACCCACAGAGTGATTGAACCCAAAGGGGTTCTGCCTCAACCGGCAGAGATAATCGATAACACTATGGAGATTTTTGACAATGAAATACTAATTGATGTACAGACATTGAATGTGGATTCAGCCAGTTTTACCCAGATAGAGAAACAAGCAAATGGTGATGTGGAAGAAATAAAGAAGATTATGATGGGCATAGTTGAAAAACAAGGCAAACATAAAAACCCAGTCACCGGATCCGGAGGAATGCTAATTGGGACGATTAAGGAAATAGGCCCTGCGTTAAAAGATAAGACAGACCTTAAGGTTGGTGATAAGATAGCGACCCTGGTCTCCCTTTCGCTAACTCCCCTGGTAATAGAGGAAATTAATGAAATTAGGCCTGACGTGGACCAGGTGGATATAAAGGGGCAGGCAATTCTTTTTGAAAGTGGAATTTATGCTGTTCTCCCAGAGGATATGCCAGAGAACTTGGCCCTTTC
>CAZMMB010000252.1:0-2715 GCA_964567325.1 uncultured Oscillospiraceae bacterium | reverse complement strand
GATGGTGATATCTACAGATACGACTTCAGACAAGACGACCATGATTACTATACCCAACCAGGAAAACTATTTAGATTGATGTCCAAAGACCAACAACAGGCACTGTTTGAAAACACCTGCAGAAACATGGATGGTGTTCCTGAATTTATTAAAATAAGACATATTAAAAATTGTTATCAGGCCGATCCCGCTTATGGGGAAGGTTTAGCAAAGGTGATGGAAATAGACATGTCAAAGATATAACTAAGCCTTTTAGTCATGAGGGCAGGCAATACATAGGCCTGCCCTTCTATTTTTTATCCATAGTTGCCACTAATCTTTCTTGCCCAATAGTTACTCATATCAGAACAACCTTGTAACAAATTTATCTTAGTTAAATATACTGAAATAATAGCATTTTAAACGAGGGGTGTGGAATATGAAATACATAAATCCAATTGGGTCAGAATGTATCACTTTTACCCAAGCAAATATCATTTATAATTCGAGGCTATATTGGAGGGAGCTGGTCTTTTGGTCCAGGGCATTTTTCGACAGTGTCTTTTTTGGTATAGGAAATTCTCAAGAGGTCTTTAGGCAGTTATTCAATATACCCAATGAATACTCTTACACTTTAAGATTTATTTTAGGCAGACGAACAGCAGATAAATACGCCTCCTATTTTATTCAATATATAATAACCTTGCGAGAGTTAGTAGAGGCCTCAGAGGTAGGCGATGAGGAGCTTGTATCAGAAAAGCTAGCCAATTTATATAATATTATAAGTAGCCAGGCTGAATTTCTAGCAGGGCTTTTCCCAATCCTTGAAGAAGACACTCTGAAAAAAATGCTAACGGATTTCGCTGTGTTACAAATTGATGAAATTAATTCATATATTCTTTTAGATTACGATATTCAACTTGAAATATTTGATAAACTCCTTGATTTATCCGACAGCATCGCGGATTACCTGGCTTTCGGAATTATAGAGTTAATCACAGCAGCACCTAAATCCCCTACCACTAATAATGCATACCCGGATATTTGCATTAGCTACGAAGAGTTCAATATTATTATGGAAAGTGCATTGTTCTGGGTAAATATAATTTTATGGTTTAGGGAGTATCGAATTAGCTTGATGGCCAATTTAGGAAATCAGGAAGAGCTTTTTAAGAGATTGATTCAAACCATGGTAAATTACAGGAACACCTTGAAAGGCTTCTTCGATGATGAAGTGGTTGAATCAGAAATGTGCTTGATAATTGAGTATATAAATCTTTTAAATAGGCTCCTAGATGCACGATTAGCCGGTGATGTGGAGGAAATGAATCGGGTCTTTCTGTTGACCATTGACAATATTCAAAAGCGGGGGGAATTTTTAAACACCAATATTCCCCTGCCTGATGGTGGGGACTGGACGGACCAGCTTATCCGGCTAAATACTAATTTAATAAACATGTCCACTCAGTTTCTAACAGGAGACTATTCGGGATCTATAAATATTTTTAATGGTTTAATAAATCAAGCCGAGGATATAGGATCCACATTAACTGAACTCCTAATCATTAGGCACAGGCAAAACTTTCAAGGATTCAATTCACCATCTTAGCCTGGACTGTTTCAAAACTAAAACAAGATGGGTATAATACCTTATATCAAGGAGGTAGGCTTATGAGTTTACAATTTAACAAGTTGTTGGACAAGTATCTATCGGACCTAGAGCTTTATGTTCCTACGGTAGCGAAAGTCCATGGGGGAACCCATCCTGAATTTTTAGAAGTCAAAAATTTATATGATTTAATAATCAAAAAAGTACAAGCTAATTCCGGCAAACCAGAATTAGCTGACGAGTTTACAGAGCTAAGGAATATTACAAATAATTATAAGGTGCCTGAGGATACTTGCGAGACTTATGAAGCAGTGTATCAAATGCTTAAAAAATTGGATGCTGCCTACATGCTTACTATCTCATAACCGTCCTTTAAATAGCCTTTAAATCCGGCGTGACCTGACATATCATCTAACATAGCTATGCCGGAGGCTAGATTCTCCTCGTAAACATTCATCATTTTAGAACAGGCAAGACAAACCCCTGCAATTAATCCAGCTTCCTTTGCCCGATTATACAAGGGGTTTTTCTCTTTTTCAAAAACTCCGACCAATTTCACTGATGCTCCTTCAAATATTACCTTTGCCTCCATTCCATCTGCTAGTAAATCCAAGGCATTCAGTAGGATGTGCTGGGAGCACATTTTTTCTCCAGTCATTCCATAAAATAATACTTTTTTCATATCTTTCTCCTTCCATATGTACTCTTATATAAACCTTCAAAACTAGCTTTTGATATAATCGAATTGATTTCTAAAAACTAGCCCTGGAATTCTTGTCCAATAGGAGTGGAAAATCAAAACAAATATTGTATGCCGTCCAACTAACAACACCCATATCATAACATACATATAATGTGGTCGCTAGAAAAGATTCCACGCATTGAAACTAGTGGATGTCTTTATTTGCTACTGTAAACCGGCAACTAGAAAAAAGTTTAGCCATAATAAAGGCGCTAGGACTTTTGGCTAAACTTTTCTACTTGATTTTCCCTTGCCAGCTGCATCAATCAAATAGTTTAGCCATAATAAAGGCACTAGGATTTCTGGCTAAACCTTTCACCTTGATTTTTGATATTATGGTCAAATATGTGCGTTCAGTGTACTTGTTTTTAATATGCTGGTCAAA
>CAZMMB010000251.1:0-2755 GCA_964567325.1 uncultured Oscillospiraceae bacterium | reverse complement strand
CGATCAGGACGTATATGTTTCTCCATCCCAAATCAGAAGATTTAATTTAAAGACAGGTGATAAAATAAAAGGTATTTCAAGGAAGCCAAATGAAGGTGAAAAGTTTGGTGCCATTCTTTATGTGAAAGAGGTCAATGGTGATGAGCCGGGTATAGCTATGCGAAGACCCGATTTCGACGAACTTACCCCTATTTTCCCCAATGAAAGAATATCTTTGGAAAATGGTTCCACAGAGCTATCTATGCGCCTAATAGATTTAGTAGCACCTATTGGAAAGGGGCAAAGAGGCCTTATCGTGGCACCGCCAAAGGCAGGTAAGACAGTGCTGTTAAAAAAAGCAGCCTCTAGCATTGAAAGGATGTATCCGGACATAGAGCTTATAGTCTTACTAGTAGATGAAAGGCCCGAGGAAGTGACAGACATGCAAAGGTCCATAAGTGGTGAAGTTATTTATTCAACCTTTGATGAAATGCCATCAAATCACGTTAAAGTGGCTGAAATGGTTTTGGCTAGGGCCCAACGCCTAGTGGAACATGGGAAGGATGTTGTAATACTGCTTGATAGCATAACCAGACTTGCAAGAGCCTATAATCTGGTAATACCCCCTACCGGCCGAACCTTATCAGGAGGATTGGACCCTGGCGCCTTGCATAAACCCAAGAAATTTTTTGGAGCAGCAAGAAATATGGAGGAAGGCGGTAGCATAACCATTTTAGCAACGGCCTTGATTGAAACAGGAAGCCGTATGGATGATGTGATTTTTGAGGAGTTCAAGGGGACAGGAAATATGGAACTGCACCTGGACCGTAAGCTATCTGAAAAGCGAATATTCCCTGCAATAAACTTAAACAAATCAGGTACTAGAAGGGAAGATCTGCTTATGAACCAGGAAGAAATGGAAGCCATATGGTATATGAGGAGGGCCTTAGGCAATGCTGGCACCCAAGAGGTTACGGAAACTATCATAGATTATTTGGCCCATACTAGAAAGAATGCGGATTTTATTCAAATTATTAAAAAGACTAGATTGGAATAAAAATGGATTTAAAGAAAATTTTCATAAAAGATGCCTGCCCAACTAAAATTGGTGGACAGGCCGTCCTAGAAGGTATAATGATGAAGGGACCCGATAGGACAGCTGTAGTTATCAGAAAACCTAAAGGCGATATGCACATTAAAATAGCTCCCATTCAAAAGCCGTCCCCCTGGAGGAAGGTACCAATTGTTCGGGGTATTTTGATTTTTTTAGAGGCCTTAATTACAGGGACAAAGACCTTGCTATACTCTGCAGAAGTTTTGGAGGCAGCCGGCGGGGTGGAAGAATACGAGGAAGATAAACTGACTTCATGGCTAGAAAAGAAATTTGGTGAAAAAGGGGCTTTTAATATCATGATCTATTTTTCTGTAGTCCTGGCGGTCTTGTTTACAGTAGTTATATTTATAATCCTTCCCACCTGGTTTGTAAACATATTCGGAAGGGTCACATCCAATGAAATCATCCTTAATTTATTAGAGGGCTTACTCAGGATTGCTATGTTCGTAGCTTATGTGGCAGCCATATCCAAAATGAAGGACATAAAAACGGTATTTCAATTCCATGGGGCAGAGCACAATTGCATTCATTGCTATGAGAACGGCTTGGAATTAACTGTTGAAAATTGCAGCAAATTTGAAACCCTTCATCCCAGATGCGGAACCAGCTTTCTAATGTTTGTCATGGTCATTAGTCTTTTATTGTTTTCCCTGCTTGGATGGCCCAACCTGCTTGTTAGGATAAGCTCCAGACTGGTCCTTGTACCGTTTATTGCCGGTCTGTCCTATGAATTGCTTCGATTTGCCGGCAAGGGAGATTCCCTTATTATAAAGATATTGAGTATACCAGGATTGGCCTTACAGAAGCTGACCACAAAAAAACCTGAGGAAAAACAGCTGGAAGTAGCAATTGCTGCCTTAAAAGCCGTATTAAATTCCCAGGGACCTTTCAGCTATATAGGACTTACGGATGTAGAGGGTAACTTATTTGCTGAAGAAACGGTGATAGAAAATGAAGTTACTCCTTAAAGACTTGCTCAATATGGGGGAGGCCCGGCTACGAGAGGGCAAATGCCTGGACCCTAGACTGGATGCAGAACTTCTTTTTTCCTACATGGTTGGCAAGGACAAGGCCTGGATTTTTCTACATTATGGAGATGAACTTGACGAAAAAACTTGTGATGAATTCTTTCGACTAGTCGATATAAGGGCCCAGGGCCTACCTCTGCAACACATAACTGGAAGTCAAGAATTTATGGGACTTAACTTTAAAGTCAATGAAAATGTTTTGATACCCAGGCAGGACACTGAGATTCTTGTTGAGAAGGCCTTGGATTTAATCGAGGACAAAAATCGTCGAAAAAGGAAGCTGCAAATACTTGACCTGTGCTGTGGCAGTGGGATTATAGCTATAAGTCTAGCTTATTACCTGACAAGGCGGAGGATAAAAACAAATATATTAGCTTCTGATATCAGTAAAGAGGCACTTTTATTAGCCCAGGAAAACTCCATAGGGAATAAAGTTGCTAGGCAGATTCGATTCATAGAGGGGGACCTGTTTAGCCCCTTCCCAAAGAACAGACGGGGGAAGGGGAAATTGCAGTTTGATTTCATATTGAGTAACCCACCTTATATTCCATCCAATGATATATCAACCCTCATGGTCGAAGTTAGGGACCATGAGCCTTTAAATGCTTTAGACGGGGGAGAAGATGGCCTTGAT
>CAZMMB010000250.1:847-2764 GCA_964567325.1 uncultured Oscillospiraceae bacterium | reverse complement strand
AGGTTTACGACGCTGTTCTATTCAATCTTCAAGGTTTGAAAACCGTGACCAATCAGAGCTTCTGCCCGGCTATTCCTCGGGGGCACAGGCTGAAAAGGGTGGTTGACATCAGATGTAAGCGGTTTTTCAATCCGGAAAACATGGAGGACCCTTCAAACTTAAGGCTAAACATAAATACAACGATATCCGGCGCATCGTTCATTCAAAACTGTAAGGGTGAAGAACTTACAGTAGTAGGTCCTGATGGCACTTATTCGGAGAAAATAATTTATGCAGATACTCGAGATTGTGACGAAAAAGGAGAAGGTACCCCCATATTTGGTACACAAAACATCGCTATCACAGGAGACGTGCAGGTATGCTTAGACCTGCTGCTATGCGACAGGTATGACCATGAAGTAATATTCACCGTATGCGCAAATGTGAATATTGCCCAGGAATGTGCCCCCCTCTGCTTAACCAACTTTTTCGAACTCTGCATACCCTCAACGGTTAACAGTGCTTTCTTACCTAGGTTCGCCGAGTTTTGCAACCCAGCATGTGAATCTAGATTGGCAACTAATAATATGGGCAGGGACATTACCCTTTGCCCGGATGGTACAATAAAGGCCAGTCTGATCATAGCCCTTTGCATAACTTGCGAAAAGAAAATAATTGTCCCTGTGCAGCTGTGCGTATTATCTACTGGCTTTGTGCAGATATCACCCCAAGTATCGGCTATATGCACTAACTTTCCCCAGCTGTTTCCAGACCAGATTGACGAAGAAGAAGAGATTGATGAGTGCAAAAAGCCTAAAGGTGACAAGGGCGATGATTGTGGCCCCCCTTGTACGCCTAGACCGCCAAGAGATCACCACTGTGGACCACAAAAAACAGATGGAAAACGCTGTTAATAATTTAATGGCATATCCCCTAATGGCCGTTCCAAATCTGAAAGGATCGGCCATTTATAAATTCTATTCCTCCCTTTCATCATCCAATGAGGCCTTGGCCGCCCTGCGCAATACTATATCTTCAGCCGTAAAAACTGCTAACCCTAGCCATATGATAAGGAAACCTAAGAATTGATATATATCGAATGCCTCCTTGTAAAGGAAAATCCCTAGTACCAGCCCTATAGATGGGGAGATATATTCTGTAAGTCCTAGGGCGAGAAGGCTGATACGATTTGCGGCTACTGCAAATAAGCATAGTGGGATGGCCGTAAATAGACCAGAAAAGAATAGCAAGGCAATTTGACCAGGCTGGCCTACTGTGAATGCCCCCTTGCCTCCTAGTTCCATGTAGAGTATGATTCCAATTGCTATAGGCGCTAGGAATAGGGTCTCATAGAATAGGGATATTAGTGCAGGGGCCTGCACCTTCTTTTTTATGGCAGCATATGTAGCAAAAGTCGATGCAAGCACCAGTGCCAATATGGGTAACTGTCCATAAGAGAGCAGCATTACGCATACTCCGGCAAAGGCCAAACCAATAGCGATGTATTTGTATTTGCTAGGCTTTTCCTTGAAGAAAATCATTCCAAATATGCATACCATTAAAGGTTCAATATAATAGCCTATGCTGGTTTGTACAATTTTTTCCGTGTTGACCATAAAAATATATAGGGTCCAGTTCACAGAGATTACCATGCCGGCTACAACAAACCATATAAGTGCCCCTTTCTCCTTTGCAGGTTCAATGATACCCCGCCACTTGTATATGATTAGCCCGACCACAAACACTAATAAACAAGCCAAAACTAAGCGATATAACATTATCAAAAGTGGATCTATTGGATGTAAGGTTTTCCAATAGATAGGTAAAATTCCCCATACTGCAGCACACAGGATAGCAGCTGCCATCCCTAGTTCCTGTTCTTTTCTATCTTTTTTTATAAATTTTTATACTATTGTCCAAATGTAAAAAATAATATAT
>CAZMMB010000250.1:0-837 GCA_964567325.1 uncultured Oscillospiraceae bacterium | reverse complement strand
ATCATCTGCATAAGTTGTGTTTTTTCTTCAAATGGACTGTGTTTTCGCCAGGTCCGCTTATCTTTTGATACAATTTCCTTTGAACCAACTAACATTCTAGTGCAAATTTTGAATAATGTAAAGAAGTAAGTAATAAAGCTAAATCCAAATGAAAAATCAGGGTTACAATTCTTCTCAACCAAATTGATAACCCTGATCCTTAAGAGGTTAAGTACCGTTAGCGGCAATTTTAAAATAGCCCACCTAGAAATCCACCTTTTTTGTCATCATTGCCGGTGAAAACTAGTACTATGATTATAATTATAATAAGCCAGCCAATGCCTCCTCCTTCACCGCCACCACCGTAGCTGCCACCACAGCTATCATCCCGGCCCTTACCGAATCCCAGCCAGTTTAAACCACCACTTAGTATCAGAATAATAATAAGTATGATAATCCATCCGCCAAATTCCTCTTTTTCCTCTTCCCTGTCACAGCAACAAGGATCAAAAGAATCGTAAGTATCGCAATCATCCTTATAAGAATCATTGTACCTATCTGCACACAATCGTAACACCTCCCCTTAGTCAAATTGCTCCTCCATTATATGACCACTAGGGGGAAAAGGTGCGCATATCAGCTATCTTGCCTTATCTTGCTAAGGAGCCTTTCTATGTCAGGTGGGATTGGGGCGTAACAGGACAGGCTTTCTTTCCTTATTGGATGCTGAAAACACAGTTCATAGGCATGCAAGGCCTGCCTGCCAATTAGCTCACTCGGCTCGCCATAAAGGTCATCCCCTTCAATAGGGTGACCTAAGTGGGAGAGGTGGACCCGAATTTGATGGGTTCTGCCTGT
>CAZMMB010000249.1:0-2777 GCA_964567325.1 uncultured Oscillospiraceae bacterium | reverse complement strand
GAATAGGATGCAGGCGATATCCAAACTCGGACGTTACCCGCTTAGATGCTGGTGCGGGCCATAACAGAACCCCTCCTACATAGTCGCCCGTTCCCTGGAGTTTGAGAATTTCAGCTATTAGGGTATTAGCCTCTTCATTCAGCTTGTCCACCTGCTTTTCCAGGGACTTATTATCTCCTGCCACTTCAGCCTTCAGCTGGGACACATCCCCCCTGCTCACCTGAAGCTGGTCCTGCTTTGTAGCCTCTGACTGCTTTTTCTCACTTAAATTAGCCTTCAGTTGTTCTAGCTGTTTGCATTGATTCTCAATGACTTTATGTTGCTCCTCTAATTTTTCAAGGATTGATACATCGTTATCAAAAATCTTTTGAGCCATATCTAGATTAGTTAAAAAATCCGTTATGCTTTCAGAGCCCAATAGCACCTCTATAAGTCCTATGTCACCATTCTTGTACATGGCCCTAATCCGACTGCCCATATCATCATTCTGCCTACTAATATCGGCCTTCTTTGCCTCCAGTTGGGCCTCTGTTTCCCTAATCTTATTATTTATCTGAGCAATTTCATTCTGCAGGTCAAGTATTTCACTTTCTGCAGCTTTGATCAGGTTATCTAGGCTTTTGATTTCTGATACCAGTTTATTCTCCTGAGCCTTGCCTGCCTTCAGTTGGCTTTGGAGCCTACTAATCTGCCTGTTTAATTCATCCAACTTATCCTGGCTACCGCTAAAACTTAACATTGGATTTAAACCCAAAAGTACAAGCACAGCTACGAGGCTGCAACAAATCCACTGCTTAACCTTCATGCCTAATCCCCTTTCTCTATGTATCCAAGAACCTTCTCATTGAAATTATGCTTCCGAAGGCCCCTATACTGATGCCTAGGGCTATGAAAATCCATAGCAAATTTACTGTCATAAACCCCTGATTTACCATTTTAACTGAAAAAATCAGAAACATATCAGTTTCAAATAGCTCAACTAGCTTGTAGTATACAAAAGTCACCAAGCCAACAGAAACTACAGCTGATATAATTCCTATGAGCATGCCTTCAACTAAAAAGGGCCCCCGAATAAACCAGTTATTAGCACCCACATATTTCATTATGCTGATCTCCTTGGCCCTGGCCAATACGGTTAACTTAATGGTGTTGGATACCACAACCACGGAAACCACTATGAGGGAAATAATTATAGCTAAGGCCCCTGTTCTAATATATCCGGTAACCTTCAAGAGCTTGTCCACCGCTGTTTGATAATACTTGATATCCTCTATGCCTTGATATTCTTTGGCTCTTGCCACTATTTGGTCTGCTTTTTCCAGGTCATCAATCTTGAGCCTTATAGAGTTAGGAAGGGGGTTTTCCGAAAAACCGTCTAATAAATAGCTCTTGTCTCCCCATTTAATCTTGTATTCTTCCATGGCATCATCCTTATGCAAATACCACGCATCGGCTACACCATCCAACCCTTTCAAGTCCTGTATCATCCCCTGGGCCTCTACTTGGTCTGTCTCCTCTATGAGATATATTTGGATAGTATCAAATTGCTTCTTTGCACTGACTGTGGCCATGTTTACATTGACGATTAGTATAAAAAAAAGCCCTAAAACCAATAGCATTGCCGTTATTGAAAAAATTGAGGCAAAGGACATAGCCCTATTTCTAAATATCTGAATAAATGCCTGTCTGATGGCATTGAACATCCCTCTAATAATCATTGCTGTCAAATACTCCCCCGGGCTTGCATTTGAAGCTGTTGTCTGCTTCATCTCCTTCGTAGAAGCCATAAGCCCCATTTCTGTCATCTCTTACAATTCTGCCTTTATCTATGGCTACGACGCGCTTTTCCATTCTGTCAACTATATCTTTTGCATGAGTAACCATCAAGATAGTTGTTCCCCTTCTATTTATCTGTTCCAAAAGTTGCATTATTTCCCATGCTGTATCAGGATCCAGGTTACCTGTGGGTTCATCCGCTATAAGTACCGTAGGGTTGTTAATTACAGCCCTGGCTATGGCTACCCTTTGTTGCTCCCCGGCGGAAAGTTCGTTTGGATATTTCCTTGCCTTGGAGCTAATCCCCATCAAACTGAGCACCTGGGGAACATTCCTCTTGATAGTCCTTGCACTAATATGAAGAATTTCCATAGCAAAAGCTACGTTTTCTTCTACGGTCTTATTGGGCAAAAGGCGAAAGTCCTGAAAGACAATACCGATATTTCTGCGCAATTTGGGTATCAGCCTATTGGAAAGATTCATAACATCCATACCGTTCACAAGAATATTTCCCATATCACCATTGATTTCTTTAAGTATCAGCTTTATGAAAGTGGATTTACCTGCTCCACTGGGTCCCACTAAAAATACAAAATCTCCTTTTTCTATGCTAATGGTGACATCCTCTATGCCAACATTGCTCCCATATCTCTTTGTAACATTTTCAAATCTTATCATAAAGGGAATTAGACCTCCGATTTCACCTAGTCAATAAATCAATAATCGCCAAATATTATAGAGAAATGACAAAATCCACGCTTTTTCTATTTCATTATAGTATAAAATGAAGGCCGAGAGAATCTAAATTGTGTTACAAGTATATTACATTACAAAAACGGCCCCTGTTCAGACCATAGAATCTTATCATTAGGGTCTGCTGAACGGATTATTTTGGAAGGCAGAATCCGTTCAACCAGCAGATGAAATCTGCCGGTAATCGGCCAAAGGCTGAAGCCCTAGTCCTACTTACAAAATAAGTAGAGACAGGTCTCATGTCAGGA
>CAZMMB010000248.1:0-2783 GCA_964567325.1 uncultured Oscillospiraceae bacterium | reverse complement strand
CTAAAACATTATGAAAAGGTAGGGGTAATCTGGATAGATGCTCATGGGGATTGGAACGATGATACAATAACAGAATCGGGCAACATGCATGGAATGTCATTTTCTGCTGTGTGTGGACAAGGACCTGACATTATGGTGGACTACGGGCAGGGGTTCATATATGCTGACATTACAAAATGTGTCCAAATCGCAGCCAGGGATATAGATAAGAATGAGGCAAAGAAAATGAAGGCTGCAGGCCTTAATGTTTTTGCTATAGATTCAATCGACATTCTTGGCATGCAGGAAGTGATGAAACGGGCAATTGAAATAGCCTCCGATGGCACAGCTGGAATTCATTTAAGCTTTGATATTGATTCCCTTACCCCTGATGCTGCCCCGGGTACCGGGACAAAGGTTCACAGCGGTTTAACCGTTAGGGAAGCCTTCCTTGCGGTGGAAATGTTATATGCATCCGGCAAACTTCTGGCCATGGATATGGTTGAGGTAAACCCCATACTAGATATTGCAAATCAAACAGCGATACTGGCGAGCGAGTTGATTTTATCTGCCTTAGGCAAAAGGGTTTATTCTTAACTTGTGCATAAGCTGTATACCCAAGCCCTGGCGAACCCCTCCTCAAATAGCCATTTATCACTTGTTATGATTGCCTTTTCTACTCCATTAATTTGGGCTGCTTACTAATTAATGATTGGAAGGATTCTTATGAAATACAGTTGTGGCAAACAATCGGGAGAAAACTATATAGCGATTGCCATAATCATAATAGTCTCAATCCCATTTTGGTTGCCGATTATGGCATATACAGTCGATAAATTTTATTTCACTCCAACTAGAAACATCGAAAACTGTTGGGACATTGATGTTCCTAGTGATTTCAAACAAATTTATCATGTATCTTCAGATAGCATTTATGCAAAAGGAGATGGTTATACAGTCTATGAAACAGGGGATGACATTTCCAACTTCATAGATAAGTTTTATTATGCAAATGAGCCAGTAGTTGAAAAATATGTTAAGGAAATAATGGCAGGTCTTTCAGTTCCAAAGAACTATCACCCATTATTCGACAAGCCATATTATTACATCATGCACAAATCCTATGGAGGGGATAAATTAGTTATTGCATATTTCCCTGGAACAAATCGTTGTTTTTTTGTAGAATCTTTCAGCTGGGATAAATGACTAACAGATTGTTTTTGGCCAAATATTACTCAAGGAACCTAGCTAGGGAAGTTATGAAAGGAATGATGGAAAACGCCTACAATCTTAAGCACACCGGCGGAATTCCCCCACTAGGTTACGATGTCGACAGCGAAGGTAATTATATTTCTGATAGTAATGTGGACAAGTTAGCAGAAAAATTGTATCTCTGGACGTGAGTTCGACTCTCTTCATTTAATCGCTTACACCCCGCACAAATTAAAACTTCAAGACTCTTAATAGCTATCAAGAAAGTGCAAAAAACTCTTATCAAGAATGTATGGTGCATCAAAAGGTATGAACCACTAAAATATTTATACGTTTCACAAACGTTTTGAACAGGATCATACCAGATCGCTTTTAATGATTTGGCGACTCCCCAAATACAACCATTTTATCGGAGCCGGATATCATAAAATCTGAAGCAAATCTCGCCTCTTTTTTTATGACGCTGACCTATCCGAATGGATATACCGGTGCGGCAGAGCCACCACTCCCCTTTTTCATTGGAATAATTAGAGGTGTTTTTTTGCATTCATCTATAAACATGGTACTTACTTCCAGCAAGCATGGAAATTATCTTATTGTTTTGCAAAGCATGAGCTACTTTTACTTTACCTCTACATTTAGATTATCCTAGATGCAAGCAACATTTTTCCATTGAATCCTTGTACGCTGTCTTTACTTCTAAAAATTTATGCAGCATTCTTGCACTCACAATGGGTTCTTGATTGTCGTTGATTTCAACCTTTATTAATTCGTTCATTCAAGTCTCCTTTCTTTCATGGAGATAACTTACTTGTTGTGGTATTCTCTCCTTATCAGCCGTGCAGGGCTGAAATCTGACGAAAGGAGAAATTTTCATGACCCATGATGAATTCAACGCCCACCTTGCCGAACTCGTTAGGGAGAATATAAAGACTAATTCGAAGGCCATTGAGGATACTATGGCATTTGGTATTACATCTGATATGGATCCCTTTGAAATCCAAACTCGTCTTATTACAAGAGCTGTCAACATTTCTGTTGAAATATCAACTAAACTGGTTTTCGGAATACTCGATCAGGTAAAAGTACTTCCAGTGGATGAACTGGGGTTAGAGTTTCCAAAGCCTTCCTTACATGTTGTCTCACCTGATCCTCAGAAATAATACCTTGTGCTTGTGGCTTAACTACTTCCGATAGTTTAGCCACTTTGCCTTCTGTTTTCTTTTCTCTCTTTATCAATTTCCCCCTCCTTTCTCACTCCTCATCACTCTCATTAGCGAATAGATAACCTAGCTCTATTTTTTAATTTGGGCTATCTGAGTCATCCGACTCAAACAGCTCATCTATACTACAGTTGAAAATTCTGGCAAGCTGTGGCAACTTATCGGCTCTTGGTTTAGATTCGCCAGATTCCCACATGGCGACAGTACTCCTGCCGATGTTCAGTTCCTTGGTAACATCCTTCTTGTGTCAATCCGGCTGACTCTCTCTTGCGTTTGAATCCCATGTTTTTCCCTCACTTGTCAATGATGTTGACAATATGATATCGCTTTAATTAGTTTGTGTCAGCCCTTTGACAAGTATTTTCTATT
>CAZMMB010000247.1:0-2821 GCA_964567325.1 uncultured Oscillospiraceae bacterium | reverse complement strand
CAAACTCATGGCTTCCCAAAAGGGCCCTGCCTAGGGATCCTACCCCCACTAGGATGGCGTCCATGGTATTGTTATATCCTAGATATGTTTCGATATTTTCAATCAATTCGTTTACTAAAAATCCGGATTTTGGTCTGCCCTTTGTAGTGGAGATGGCTGCCATATCCTTTCTGACTAAAACATCGTTTAGCCTCAAATCGTTAGCGATGGCTGTAGCTGATGCAAACTCTACCCCTTCATCTCTTGCCTTGTGAAGATATTGTAGATAATAAGGCATTCTTTGTAGGGCTTGGACAGTTAGTGTTACCTGGTTCTTCAATTGATATTCTCCTTTCGGTATTAGGATATCGATATTGTAATACTAAATTATACCTATGTCAAGATAATAAAAAATCGCCCTATAAAAGGGCGATTTTTAATGATATAAGCAAGTAGTTATTTAATCATGTTGTCGATTGAATCCATTACCTTATCTAGCATCTGTATGCCTTCCTTCAGCTCTTTCTCAGTTATGATAAGAGGTGGAGATACGTGGATCATATTTTCATGGGCATATGTGTAGAAACCTTCAGCCCTTAACATGCCAAGAATCTTAGGCATTATGCCCTCGGGATCTTTTCCAAATGGAACGATAGGCTCTCTGGTTGCTTTATCTTTTACAAACTCTACAATGGAGAAGAGGCCGATGTAGCGTACATCACCGACACAGGCATGTTTTGCTTTTAAAGCCTCTAGTTCCTCGCCGAGAACCTTCCCTACTTTCACCACATTGTCGAAGACCTTGTCATCTCTGTAGGCATCAATAGCTGCCACAGCTGCTGCACAACCCATGGGATGTGCGCTGTAGGTCAAGCCACAGAACATTTTGTTTTCTTCAAAGAAGTCTGCAATTTTCTTAGTTGCTACAACACCACCTAAGGGTACATAGCCGCAGGTAACACCTTTTGCAAAGGTAATAAGGTCAGGCTTAACATCCCAATGCTGGAAAGAGAACCATTTTCCTGTCCGACCGAAACCAGCCATAACTTCATCACATACCATGCAAATATTATACTTATCGCAAAGGGCTCTCACGCCTTCTAAGTATCCTTTAGGCGGAATCAAGATTCCGTTGGAACCTACAACTGTCTCTAAGAAAATCGCTGCTATATTTTCGGCACCTTCATAAAGAAGTTGATTTTCTAGAATCTCTAAATAGTATGCAGTTGCATCTTCTTCGGTCTTAAAGTCACAGCCTTTAGGAGCCCTATATGGATAAGGTCCTTCAAATTTGATGAATCCGGGGATGCCTGGCTCGTTGATAAATCTCCTTGGTTCACCAGTCAAATTTGCTGCACCATAGGTTGCCCCGTGGTATGAACGGTAGGCGGAGAAAATTTTCCATTTTCCAGTATAGGCCTTTGCTAATTTTATAGCATTTTCATTGGCTTCCGCACCGGCATTGGTGAAGAATACTTTTGCACCCTCAAGACCGGAAATCTCTACTACTTTTCTAGCCGCTTCTGTCCTTACATCACAAGAGAAAGAGGGGGCTAAAAAGGCCATTTTTTCAGCTTGGTCTTTAATTGCCTGAATTAACTTTTTATTGCCGTGGCCAAGGTTCATATTGACCAATTGTGCGGACATATCGTGATACTTTTTCCCATCTTCATCCCAGAAGTAAATGCCTTCGGTCTTTACGATGTTCATGGGGTTGATTTTGCCCTGGGCGGACCAGGAATATAGGTTATATTTTTTACCATTTTCAACTACATTCGACATAATATTTCCTCCTTAATCTTTGTAAATACACGGATTTAATATGATTTAGTATTCTTTTCCGTCAAAAAGCTCCTCATCGGTAGGTTGGGTAGAGGGAATTGGTGTTGACACATAGCAGAAGTTTAAAAGGTCTTTCCAGTTGGAGTTGTGGGAAATGCTGTTATGTCCCCATGTGCCGCAGCCAAGTGTCATAGACATAGGATATCCGCAGGTCCATGCACCGCTATTAACTAAGGATTGTGCCTGGTTAACAACAACTTTTGCGACCTTGATTCTCTCGCCCATAATATGGGGTTTTTCCATATCAGTTGTGTGGATACCGCAGCTGTGTCCTAAGCCCTGATAGTCTAAAACACCTTCCATCTGTTGCAGGGCATCTTCGAAATCCTTTGCTCTTCTAATTGCAGCAACAGGGGAAAGTTTTTCGCCTGTCAATGGGAACTCTTTCCCGTAACCGCGATTTTCTTCAACGAGGATTACCCTGGTTGCTTCGGGAACTTTTATGCCGGCTAATTCGGCAATTTCGCTGGGTTGTTTGGCAACGATATGACGATTTAACATGCTGTCATTTGGTGTGTTGGGCCACATTGTTTTAATGAGCTTTTCCCTATCTTCATTATCTTCTTTAATAAGGTATGCACCTTGTTTTTCCATAGCTTTTACAAAATCATCATAGCAGCTTTCAAATACAATCAAATTGTTTTCTGTTGAACAGCTAGTGGCGTTATCAAAGGTTTTCGAAGCCATAATCAGTTCGGCTACCTTATCCAGGTCGGTGCTTCCATCTATAATTGTGCAAACATTACCTGTTCCTACTCCGATGGTTGGTGTCCCTGAACTGTATGCTGCGCGGACCATAGGTGTTCCACCTGTAGCTAGAACAAAGTCTACCTGCTTCATCAATTCTCCTGAAGCCTCCACACTAACGTATTCTGGTTCAATTGGAATTACTAAATCTTCTGGTGCACCGTACTTCTTCAATACTTCCCTGATTTTTTTTGTTACAAAAAGGTTTGTTTTGGCTGCCTTGGGATGGGGTGCTAATATAATGGAATTCCTT
>CAZMMB010000246.1:0-2828 GCA_964567325.1 uncultured Oscillospiraceae bacterium | reverse complement strand
TGCAGAAAGAATTGAGATGAAAATAGGACGCAAATTAGATATTGTTTCAGGGGGAGCAAGCACCTCCTTCTGCTTGGCTGAAAAAGGTCTGATGCCCAAACGAATAAACAATTTGAGAATCGGTGGGGCCATGCTTATACCTACCAATCTAAAACAGAATTTTGATTGTAAGATGGAAGGCTGCTTCGAAGATGTGTTGAAGCTAAAGGTGCAAGTAATTGAAGTAAAGGATAAGCCCAGCTTTCCTGTGGGGGAAAGAGCCAGCGATTGCTTCGGTAATAAGTGCAAGTATATAGATAGAGGTATTCGCAGGCGTGCCCTAGTAGGGTTGGGTAAACTGGATGTTTGTTTCCCTGAAAAGTTGATACCGGAAAATAAAGGTGTTGAGATAATCGGGGGAAGCAGCGACCACATTATTTTAGATATTCACGAAAGTTCCAGAAATATCAATGTGGGAGATGTTTTGGAATTTAATATGACTTATGTAAATATGGTTTTTCTAACAAATTCAAAAAGTATCGATGTTATTTATGTTTAATTTTTTATTTTCTTGCAATACTCAAACTTTTCTGATACAAATAAAAAAACGACAATTTTTTGTCCATAGGTATTTTGGCGGAGGATAAACAAATGCTGACTAGCGGAAATTTAAAATTAAACTCCTTGGATTATGTTTTGGTCGTAGACAGGGAATATAACATCGTTTTTAACACGAGATATGAATCTAAAGTGAATACGGCAGATATGCAGGTTATGAAAGAGGAATATTTAAGAAAAAATTTCTTTCAGGCATATCCGTCAATGGATAGGGCTACCAGCTCTATCGTTGAATGTATTACTACCGGGGAAGTGGTCATTCGGAAGTTTCAAAAAATCGTAGACTATAGGGGGAAGGTTACTTGGTCTAACAATATAACGGTGCCTATTATACGAAAGGGAATGATAATGGGCGCGGTAGAACTGGCAAAGGATATTACAACGGTAGACACAATAGAATTGGGCAAAAATGAGGAGATAAATTCCTTCGATGAAATTGCAGATTCCATCAAAAATGAGGTCGATATAATCACTTTCGATAAAATACTAACCAGCAATACTACAATGTTAAAGAACATAGAAAAGGCTAAGCTTTTAGCGGGTTTGCCTAATCCTACTTTAATTTACGGAGAAACAGGAACCGGAAAAGAGCTGTTTGCACAAGCTATGATTAATTACAGTGCTATACCACGGAATAAGGTTGTAATACAAAATTGTGCCTCTGTTCCAGATAATCTTATAGAATCAATCCTCTTTGGTACTATGCGCGGAGCGTATACAGGGGCGGAAAATAAGAAAGGACTATTCGAGCAGGCAGATGGTGGAATTCTGTTTTTAGACGAAATATCAACGATACCCTATCAGGTTCAGAGCAAACTTTTAAGAGTTATACAAGATGGAAGTTTCAGACCTCTGGGTGGAAATACGGAAAAAAGAGTAAGTGTTAAAATTATTGCAGCGATGAACATTGATCCGGTACAAGGAATGAAGGATAAGATCTTAAGAGACGATTTGTTCTATAGGTTTAGCAGCAGTATGATTAATCTGCTCCCACTCAGGGAAAGGCTCGAGGATCTGGAATATTACACATTGCATTACATTGGAGAATTCAACAAAATATACGGCAGGGATATCCAGGGATTAGATGAGGAATCGAAAGAGTTCTTTTCCGCTTACAGGTGGGATGGCAATGTAAGGGAATTGAAACATGTTATTGAGTCCATGGTGTATGTGGCCCGGGATAATATATTAGGAATAAAGGATCTGCCTGCTTATGTTTATGATCGGATGCAGGATAGCAAGGGAAAGGCCGTTGAAGCAGAGCACATAATTTCACCACTGTCCATATCGGTTCCAAATAAAGAAGGTAATTTCAATTTGAGAAAAGTATTAGAAGAAAAGGAAAGGATGCTGATACAACAGGCCTTAGAGCATGCAAAAGGCAATAAAACCGCAGCAGCGAAATTGCTGGGAATACCAAGGCAAACGCTGAAATATAAAATGGATAGAATGTGCATGGAGACTGAAGATAAAAATAAAAGGGATAACGGTATGTGGGAATTTTTTGATGCCGACAGAAAATTGTCCAAATAGAAAGTTTACTGACAGCTTCTTGTCGGCACGATCGTTACATAGTTATAACAATCTATATATCATGTTTAAATTTTCCCAGCTAAAAGGCTGTATATGAAGAAAATTGCCTAAAAGTATGGCGATATTTTTTTGGCATAATTATTGCTATTGATTTAAGAAAGGGATCGAGATAATGGGATCCTCAGCACGCCCTAACTGCTTGCTGTTTATCAGAAATATGGATGGAGGGGAAAGGCTATGATTATTGGAGTCCCAAAGGAAATTAAAAATAATGAATATAGAGTTGCAACAGTTCCTACGAATATCAGCGATCTAACCGCCCAGGGACATAGGGTATTAGTAGAAACAGGAGCCGGTGAAGGGAGCGGGTTTTCCGATGAGGAGTACCGTGCGGCCGGAGCAGAAATAGCAAATGTCGATTCCGTTTATACCGAGGCGGATATAATATACAAGGTGAAAGAAATTCTTCCTCCTGAATATAAATATATGAGGGAGGGTCTCATTGTGGTGACTTATCTGCATTCCAACGGGCATCCAGAAATGACTGACATTTTATTGGAAAAGAAAATCATCGGCATTGCATATGAGGATATTACTGACAGTAATGGGGATTTCCCCCTACTCAAACCTATGAGTGTTTTAGCAGGGAAAGGGGGATTTATTGCAGCTCTCCATTTCAGTCAAAAGGTCAATGGGGG
>CAZMMB010000245.1:0-2840 GCA_964567325.1 uncultured Oscillospiraceae bacterium | reverse complement strand
CAGGCAGCCGAGGAGGCAGAGATATGGACTATACATGCCGATTATAATTTATTGCCTGAGGGTTCCCAATCTATATTGTGTTCTATGTTTAAAAAAGTAGACAGTGCCGTCTACCTATCTATACAGAGCTTTATGGAAAATAAGTTTAAGGGTGGCATTTACAGATTCGGACTAGATTTTGAGGCGGTAGGTTATACTGATGAAAATGGGAATTTGACAAAGGAATTCAAAAAAGAGGTAGATGGGTTTGCCAAGGACATTCTTTTGGGTAACTTAGTAGTCCCGAGAAACAGGAAGGAATTCAAAAAAATGTAATTTATATCAAATTTGCTTTTAAAATTTGGTTAATTAAGGTATACTAGCCTTAGTTGGTTAATGCTTATGATAATTTAGGAGGAGAAAGCAAATGAAAAAGTTTCTAGTAATGCTACTGGCCCTAATTATGGTGTTTTCACTGGCGGCCTGTGGCGGTACGGAGCCCGATTCCAATGATGATGATGGGGTTGAAACTGAAGGATACGAAATCGCCATGATAACGGACCTTGGTTCAATAGATGACAAATCTTTTAACCAAGGAACATGGGAGGGTATCGTAGCCTACGCTGAGGAACATGGTATAAGCCATAAATATTATAAGCCTACCGAGCAGACTAATGATGCTTATTTAGCATCTATTCAGTTGGCGGCAGAGGGTGGAGCGAAAGTTATAGTTACGCCGGGTTTCCTTTTTGAGGAGCCAATTTTTATAGCCCAAGACCTATATGAGGATATATATTTTATCCTACTTGATGGATCCCCCCACGATGAGGATTATACAGAATTCAGGACCAACGATAATGTAGTAGGAATAATCTATGCGGAAGAAGAGTCAGGCTATTTGGCTGGCTATGCAGCTGTAAAAGACGGCTATACTAAGTTGGGATACATGGGTGGAATGGCCGTTCCCGCTGTTGTCCGCTTTGGCTACGGATTTGCCCAAGGGGCGGAAGCTGCGGCAGAGGAGATGGGCATATCTGAAATCATCTTGAAATATCACCATACCGGTGATTTTGATGCAAAACCTGAGACCCAAACTCTGGCTACATCTTGGTATGCAGAGGGAATTGAAGTAATTTTCGCTGCCGGTGGACTTGTGGGAAACTCAGTTATGTCAGCAGCAGAAGCATCGGATGCGGCAGTAATTGGGGTTGATGTGGACCAGAGTTCTGAATCAGATACAGTAATTACCTCCGCCATGAAGGGCCTAGCGGCATCTGTACAGTCAGCCTTAGCTGGATATTATGATGGTAACTTCCCTGGTGGTCAAACATTGGTTTACGGTGCTGACCTAGATGGGGTTCAATTGCCCATGGATACCTCAAAATTTGAAAACTTTTCACAAGATGATTACGATGCAGTATTTGCAGACCTAGTAGCAGGCAAAATTCATATTGAAAAGGATACGGATATGGATGGCAATGAATTAACATTGAATGATTTGGGCTTGTCCATCGTTAAGTTCACATTTATAGAATAATTCCATTGACATAGCATATGGGCTAATTTAATTAAAGTAACCTTTGCAACTTTGCGGTGGGTCGGAGATGATTCACCGCATTTTTTATTGTATTATCTTTTACATAAGGTATAATTAATTCGTATGCTGTATCGATTGCAATTTTATAAGGTTAGAATCCTAAAATGGAGGACTGAATATGGATTATGTAATCGAGATGTTGAATATAACTAAAGAATTCCCAGGGATAATTGCCAACGATGATGTGACACTACAATTAAAAAAAGGAGAGATTCATGCGCTTCTTGGTGAAAATGGGGCGGGTAAATCAACCTTGATGAGTGTACTCTTTGGCCTTTATCACCCAGAAAAAGGACTTATAAAGAAGGAAGGCAAAGAGGTGAAAATCACCGATCCCAATGTTGCTAATAGCCTGGGAATAGGAATGGTTCACCAGCACTTCAAGCTAGTTCATAATTTTACGGTATTACAAAATATAATACTGGGTGTTGAAACAACAAAAAAAGGCCTATTACGCATGGAGGAGGCCAGGAATAAGGTTGTTGAACTCTCTGAAAGATATGGCTTATCGGTAAATCCCGATTCATTAATAGAGGATATTACCGTAGGTATGCAGCAGAGGGTTGAAATTCTTAAAATGCTCTATAGAGAAAACGAGATTTTAATATTTGATGAGCCCACTGCTGTCTTAACCCCACAGGAAATAGATGAGTTGATGAACATCATGAAAGGCCTTGCAGGTGAGGGCAAATCCATAATATTTATCACTCACAAACTGAATGAAATTAAAAAGGTGGCTGACCGGTGCACGGTCCTTAGGAAGGGGAAGTTTATTGGCACCATTGATGTTTCAACCACAACAAAGGAAATAATGTCAGAAATGATGGTCGGCCGTAAAGTGGATTTCGCCGTGGATAAAAGCGAATCACTTCCTGGAGAATCGGTACTGAGGGTCGAAAATCTTACGGTAAGTAGCAAGAATGATAGTAAAAAATCTGTCAACAATGTTTCTTTCGATGTGCGCAAAGGAGAAATTGTCTGCATTGCAGGAATTGATGGAAATGGCCAATCAGAATTGGTTCAGGCCCTTACGGGGCTAGAAAATGTGGAGGGTGGAAGAATATATATCAATGGCAAGGATGTGACCACTTTCTCTATACGCATGAGGAATGGGGAGGGCATGAGCCACATACCCGAAGATAGGCATAAACATGGACTAGTACTAGACTACAGTTTGGAAGAAAACCTAGTTTTGAAATGCTATCATACTACTGAATTCCAAAGTAAGGGTTTCCTGAAATTCGATAGAATTAATGAATATGCA
>CAZMMB010000244.1:0-2856 GCA_964567325.1 uncultured Oscillospiraceae bacterium | reverse complement strand
AAGAAGCATGGGCACAATTTTACTAGGGGAAGGAAAGCTAACTTTGGCTGATGTATTAGCGGTAGCAAGGGATGGTAAAAAAGTGGTAATTTCCAATCCTGCTAAAGAGTCTGTTGAAAAAGCAAGGCAAGTTGTAGAAAGATGTGTTTTTGAAAAAAGAGTCGTATATGGGTTGACCACCGGATTCGGCAAATTCAGCGATGTGACTATTTCCAAGGAGGACACCCTTACCTTACAAGAGAATTTAATAATGAGCCATTCCTGCGGCGTAGGGGACCCCCTGCCCGATGAAGTTGTGCGGGCCATGATGCTGCTCAGGGTCAACGCCTTGTCAATTGGGTTTTCCGGAATCAGGGTTTCGACCCTGGAAACACTTGTTGAAATGTTAAACAGAGGGTTAGTACCCATAATACCTTCAAAGGGATCCTTAGGTGCTAGTGGAGATTTGGTTCCTTTGGCACACATGTCCCTGGTTCTTTTGGGGATGGGGGAGGCTAAGTATAAAGGGCAAAAAATGACTGGCGAAAGAGCTATGGCAATGGCAGGTATTGAACCAGTAAAACTTACTTCGAAAGAAGGATTGGCGCTCATAAACGGGACACAAGCAATGTGTGCCCTAGGTTCCCTGGCCATTGCGGATGCAGTAAATCTAATGAAGACTGCAGATGTAATAGCTGCTCTTTCCATGGAGGCCGAACACGGTATCATCGATGCTATGGATGAAAGACTGCATGCCGTTAGACGCCAACAGGGCCAGATGATTACCGCAAAGAATATGCGAAGGCTCTTTAAAGGAAGTAAGTGTATAAAACACCAGGGGGAGGAAAGGGTTCAAGACGCTTATTCATTCCGTTGTATTCCACAAGTACATGGAGTTAGCAGGGACACCATAGGCTACGTTAAGGGTATCATTGAAAATGAGCTAAACGCCGTTACCGATAATCCTATTATTTTTTCAGATACTGAAGAGGCCATTTCCGGAGGGAATTTCCATGGTCAATACCTGTCTATGGGTCTTGATATCTTAGGAATAGCCCTGGCGGAATTGGCAAATATATCGGAAAGAAGAATAGAAAGGCTTGTTAATCCTGCTTTGAGTGGTTTGCCGGCCTTCTTAGTCAGGCATGGCGGTTTAAATTCAGGCATGATGATAGCCCAATATACTGCGGCGGCCTTAGTATCAGAAAATAAGGTCCTTGCCCATCCTGCTTCGGTAGATTCAATTCCTTCATCTGCTAATCAAGAAGATCATGTGTGCATGGGGATGACAGCAGTAAGAAAGGCTAGGGAAATCCTGTCTAACGCAGTAGAGGTATTAGCTATTGAGCTTATGTGTGCTGCCCAGGCCGTTGAATTTCAGAACATTGGGGATTTGTCACCTGCAGCTATGGCGGTATACAATATTATTAGGCAGTATGTTCCACCCTTGGTAAGAGATAGAATTCTCTATAAAGATATGAATAAGTGTGCTGACCTAATCAGAGGAGGGCAGATATTAAAAACAGCAGAATCAATAGTTGGTTGTCTGGATTAAGCAGGAGGTGATAAGATTGCTTAATAATAAAAATATTGCTAAGGCTATGAATATCTCCCTGGGGGGAGAATTGCCCAGGAAAAAAACTTTTACTGAGGGGGTTCGTCGTGCCCCCATGAGAGAATTCAAGTTGAGTGAAGAGGATACTCTTTTAGCCTTGAAGAATGCTTTGAGATATGTACCAGCGGAATGGCATGAGGAATTGGTACCAGAATTCTTAGAAGAGCTCTTTACACGGGGAAGGATTTATGGTTATCGGTTCAGACCGGAGGGCAACATAAAGGCTGAACCCATCGACAAATACAAGGGAAAATGCATAGAGGGCAAGGCTTTTCAAGTTATGATAGATAACAATTTGGACTTTGATGTGGCCCTTTACCCTTATGAACTGGTTACCTATGGGGAGACAGGACAGGTATGCCAAAACTGGATGCAATACCTACTGATTAAGAAATACCTAGAGGAGCTGACCGATGAACAGACATTAGTGGTTGAATCAGGCCACCCTTCCGGTTTGTTTAAGTCTCAAAAAACTGCACCTAGGGCGATAGTTACGAATGGCTTAATGGTGGGCCTTTTCGATGACCAGGAGAACTGGCACAGGGCTACAGCCCTTGGAGTTGCAAACTATGGACAGATGACTGCGGGGGGGTGGATGTATATTGGCCCCCAAGGAATTGTACATGGGACATTCAATACCTTGCTAAATGCAGGAAGGCTTAAGTTAGGCATAGCTGATGAAGGCAATCTAACTGGTAAGTTGTTTGTTAGCTCGGGACTTGGGGGCATGAGCGGCGCCCAGGGTAAGGCGGCTGAAATAGCAGGGGGCGTTTCTATTATTGCCGAGGTTGATCCATCTAGAATTGAAACCCGCTTTAACCAAGGCTGGGTTAGGCAAGTAGCAAAAACCCCTGAAAAAGCGTTCAAAAGTGCTCATTCACTCATGAAAGATGGAGAGGCATCAGCCATAGCCTTTGAGGGCAATATCATAGATCTCCTGGAATATGCTGACAAAAACAAGATCCACATTGACTTGCTTTCGGATCAGACATCGTGTCACGCTGTATATGATGGGGGTTATTGTCCCCAAGGCATCAGTTTCGAAGACAGGACAAGATTATTAAAAGAAGACCATGTGAGGTTTAAAGAGTTGGTGGACCAGTCTTTGATAAGGCATTTCGGCCTGATAGAAAAGCTAACGGCAAAGGGGACATACTTCTTTGATTATGGAAATAGCTTTATGAAAGCCATATATGATGCAGGTGTAAAGGAAATATGTAAGAATGGAAAAAATGAAATCGACGGCTTTATATTTCCATCTT
>CAZMMB010000243.1:0-2858 GCA_964567325.1 uncultured Oscillospiraceae bacterium | reverse complement strand
AACATATTGCACATGCTGAGATCTGACAGTAAGTATAGCGAAATAGAGGCACATATTTTGGATGTGGCCTTGATACTCCATGCTGAACATGGCGGCGGAAACAACTCCACATTTACAACCCATGTAGTTACCTCTAGCGGATCCGATACTTATTCTACTATTGCGGCGGCTTTAGGTTCCCTGAAAGGGCCCAAGCACGGGGGGGCAAATATAAAAGTAATAGAGATGTTTGAGGACATGAAAAAGCTAGTCAAGGATTGGAAGGATGAGGGAGAGGTAAAAAAGTATCTAGTTGACCTGCTCAATAAAAAAGCCTTTGATAAGACGGGGCTGATTTACGGTATGGGCCATGCGGTATATTCCTTATCTGACCCAAGAGCAAACATTCTGAAATCCTATGTAAAGGAACTGTCGGAAGAAAAGGGAATGGAGAATGAATTCCAACTATATTCCCTAGTAGAAAGACTGGCTCCTGAAATTATCGCTGAGGAGCGGAAAATCTACAAAGGAGTTAGCGCCAATGTAGACTTTTATAGCGGACTGGTCTACCATATGCTTGGACTCCCCCTCCAGTTGTTCACCCCAATTTTTGCAATAGCTAGAATTGCAGGCTGGAGTGCCCACAGGGTGGAGGAATTGGTTAATGCTGGGAAAATTATCAGGCCAGCCTATGTTAGCGTAGCCCAGCGCAGGGAATATGTATCGCTGGCAGACAGGGATTCTAATAAATAAAAGGGAAAGGGTGGTTTAGATGTCAGACCAAATTAAATTGATTGCATCAAGGTTGAAGGTTTTGCGAGAAATTTCCGGCCTATCACCGGAGAGTATGGCTATTGAAACTGGTATCAGCCCAGATTTATACCTGGAATATGAGGGGGGCGAAGTGGATATTCCCGTTGGATTTTTATATGAGGTGGCCAAGAAGTTCAGGGTTGAGTTGACGGCTATTCTTACAGGAGATGATCCTAAATTACACAGCTTTTCAATAGTGAAAAACGGTACGGGGGAGATAGTAAAGCGGAAGCAAGAGTACCACTATGAAAGCCTGGCCTACAATTTTACCGATAAGAAAGGTGAGCCTTTTATGGTTACAGTAGATCCGGAAACCAAGGATGATAGGGTTGTTTTAAGTTCCCACCCGGGTCAAGAATTCAACTATATGGTAGAGGGAAGGCTTAAGCTTTTTATAGACAATCACGAAATCATTTTGAACCAAGGAGATTCACTATATTTTGATTCCAATCTCAGTCATGGCATGGTTGCCTTGGATGATAAACCGGCGAAAATCCTGGCAATTATTATGAGATAAGAAATACATAACGAAAGAGGAGTACTAATGGACTTATTAAACCGGTTTTTAGAGAAAACAGAATTTCAATCTTATGAAGATTACTATGAGAATTATAAGCTAATAATACCTGAGAATTTCAATTTTGCTTATGACGTCGTTGATGAAATAGCCAAAAGCCAACCGGATAAACTGGCTATGGTATGGTGCAATGATAAAGGGGAAGAAGCAGAATTTACTTTTGCACAGGTTAAGGAAAGAAGTGAAAAGGCGGCAAACTTTTTTAAAAATCTTGGCATAGCAAAAGGCGATGCGGTAATGCTGATTTTAAAGCGTCATTATGAATTTTGGTTCTGCCTTTTAGCCTTGCACAGGATTGGTGCCATAGCAATTCCAGCAACCCATTTGCTAACAAAGAAAGACATAATATATAGGAACAATGCAGCTGATGTTAAAATGATAGTATCTGTTGCCGATAAAGAGGTTTTGGATCATGTGGATTCTGCCCTTTCGGAATCTCCAACCCTGAAGTTTAGGGCTGTTGTTGGGGGAGAGAGGGAGGGGTGGATGAACTATAACCTTTCCATGAAGGAAGGCAAGGCGGGTTTCGAAAGACCTAAGGGTGAGGAAGCCAATAGCAACGAGGATATAAGCCTTTTATATTTCACATCAGGAACAACCGGTATGCCCAAAATGGTCCAGCATGGGTTTACCTATCCATTGGGCCATATAAATACAGCTAAATATTGGCACAATGCAAGCGATGGTGGCCTCCACTTCACAGTGGCAGATACGGGATGGGCTAAAGCAGTATGGGGCAAGATTTACGGCCAATGGATCTGTGGCAGCGCAGTTTTTGTTTACGATTACGATAAATTTGTACCTTCAGAGCTCATTGAGGTGATCTCAAGATATAAGGTTACGACCTTCTGTGCTCCACCTACAATTTATAGGTTTATCATTAAGGAGGATTTGACCAAATACGACCTGTCTTGTTTAAAGGATTGCTCAATAGCTGGTGAACCTTTGAATCCAGAAGTTTACTATCAATTCCTCAAAGCAACGGGCCTTAAGCTGAGAGAAATCTACGGGCAAACTGAAATGACGGTGACAATAGGGACCTTCGTTTATATGGATCCAAAACCCGGCTCTATGGGTAAACCGGCCCCAAATTATGAAATTGGCTTGTACAAGGAGGATGGAAGTCTTTGTGATGTAGGGGAAGAAGGGCAAATCGGAGTTTACACAGGTAAACAAAAACCCGTGGGTATGTTTGCAGGCTATTATAGGGATGCGGAGCTGACCAATAAGGCCTGGCACGATGACATATACTTTACCGGTGACATGGCATGGGAAGATGAGGATGGCTTTTATTGGTTTGTAGGTCGAGCCGATGATGTTATTAAAAGTTCGGGTTACCGGATAGGTCCTTTCGAGGTTGAAAGCGCTTTGTTGGAACATCCTGCTGTCTTGGAATGTGCTATTACTGCAATACCTGATCCAGAAAGAGGACAAGTTGTTAAGGCTACGGTGATTTTGGCCAAGGGCTTTGAACCAGGAGATCAATTGA
>CAZMMB010000242.1:0-2879 GCA_964567325.1 uncultured Oscillospiraceae bacterium | reverse complement strand
AGTTTCTTTCCACCCCGAAAGTTCGAAATGGTGGTGGAGGGGCGACATCTTAAAAAGCCTTTTCCCCCCTGTCGCCTTGAAATATAGAACCTGCAGTATTACGGATAGGGCCTCTAAAACGTATACACCCCCTGCTATAGGTATGATTAATTCTATGTTCATAACGATGGCTGCCGCCGCAATCCCCCCTCCTAGGGCCATTGACCCCGTATCGCCCATGAATATCTTGGCCGGATGCCTATTAAAAAATAAAAATCCTAGGCAGGCACCGGTAAGGGCACTACAAAAAGTAGATGCAGCTGTAAAATTAAAGGCACTTCCTACTAGGGCTAGGAAGAGGGCCACAAACATTGTTACCCCTGAGGCAAGTCCGTCCAATCCATCCGTAAGGTTTACGCTGTTTACCATGGATACAACGACGAATGCGATAAAGGGCACATAAAAAATACCTAAATCTATCGTGCCTCCAGTGAATGGAAGCATCACATTTGTTCCATAGATAGAAACCTTGGCCTGGTATACGGCAAGGCCTACAGCTATCAGAACCTGTAGGAGGATTTTTTGCTTTGCTGTCAAGCCTAGATTCCGCTTCATACTCACTTTTACATAATCATCTAAAAACCCTAGAAAACCGTAGGCAAGAAAGGCTGCTAATATTATGACCATATCCTTATTGAAAAAATTTGAGGCCCCACAACTAACAGACACCGCTGTTATTATTGCCAAACCACCCATTGTCGGCGTACCGGATTTTGTGAAATGCGATCTTGGACCATCCTCTCGTATACACTGGCCTCCATTTCGCCTTTGCATAAACGAAATCACTAGGGGTGTAAAGATGCTTGTAATGATAAGTGAAGTTGTAAAGGGTATAGCCATCTGCATGTAATTCATTGGTCCACCTATTCTATTCTTAATTTTTCTAATTGTTTTACGATTTCATCCATAGCCATGCCGCGGGAACCTTTGATTAAGATAACATCACCTTGTCTTATCCACTGGGTCAACACGCTTATAAGCATGTCTTTATCAGTGAAATGAAATGCATTAGCCCCCTTTTCCCTTGCAGCCATTGAAATATGTTTTGCATTTTTCCCAACTGATATTATCACATCAATTCCCTTTTGAAAAGCGTATTCACCTACCTGTCTGTGGTACTTTTCCTCCTGGCAACCCAATTCAAACATGTCTCCGAATATTCCTATTTTTCTCAAACCCTTAGTTGAGGCTAGAACACCTATGGCTGCTTCCATGGAATCAGGGCTAGCATTGTAGCTGTCATCTATTATTTTTATTCCCCCCAGCTTTATAATGTTAAGCCGCTTATCGGTTCCCACAAACTTCTTAAGGCCTTTTGACGCAGTATCCATATCTAGCCCCAGGCAAGAGGCTGCGGCTACCGCCAAACCAGCATTGTGACAATTGTGGATTCCCGGTACATTTATGGTGAAATTACCCCTATAATCGCCCTTGCTTTTCAGCTTAAAGGCTACCCCCCTCTCCCCCATGTCCTTTACCTGGCTTATACGAAAATCTACATCTTCCCCAGACCCAACTGTTACGACCTTGTAAGCGCCTTTGCCACGAAAGTCGGAAAGCAATTCGCTATCCGAGTTTATAATCAAGCTATCCCCCCTGTTTAAATGCTTGCATATTTCCATCTTTGCCTTCAATATATTGTCCCTGCTTCCAAGGCGGGATAAATGGGAATAACCTATATTAGTGATAATCGCCAAATGGGGCTTAACAATCTCTGCCAACCTGTCTATTTCCCCCAACCGGTCCATCCCCATCTCAAAGATTGATACCTCTGTCTCCTGGTCAACCTGAAATATAGAAAGAGGCAATCCAATCAAATTATTATAATTGCCCTTGTTGCATACCACCCTGTATTTCTCTGAAAGGATTCGAAAGAGCATCTCCTTATTAGTAGTTTTCCCGGTACTACCCGTTACCCCTATTCTATGCAGGTTAAACTGCGATAAATACCAAGCAGCTAACTCTTGTAAAGCCCTTTCTGTATCTTTGACTTTAATTAAAGCCACAGAAGATGTCCCTTCCTCCGTAAAAGACAGGTCTATATCCTTGCTAAAAACTATAGCTGAGCTACCCTTTTCTATGGCCTCCCCTATGAAATCATGGCCATCTACCCTTTCACCTTTTAAAGCGAAAAAAAGCCCACCTGCTTTTATTTCCCTGGAATCTATAGATACTTGGGAAATCAACCCTTCCTCCATCCCTAACACCAGTTCTCCACCTGTGGCATTAACCACATCAATGGCCCTAAATTTCTTCATTGGTAACTGAATCTCCTTTATCAATCAGTTCTTTTACGACCTCGCGATCGCTGAAATAGTTTTTAGCCCCACCTATAATTTGATAATTCTCATGACCTTTACCGGCTACAATTATAATGTCACCCTCTCTATAGTATTTGATAGCCTGTTTTATGGCTTCCCTTCTATCCCGTATTATTTCGTAAAAACAACCGGAATCATACAGGCCTTCTTCTATGTCCTCAAAAATTTGCTCCTGATCCTCGTTTCTGGGATTGTCTCCGGTGATGATACAATAATCTGCATACTGGCCGGCTATCTGGCCCATAAGGGGCCTCTTACTCTTATCCCTATTGCCCCCACAGCCAAAGACACAAATAATCCTTCCCCTGGTTAAATTCGAGGCTGTGACCAGGATATTTTCCAGGGCATGTGGGGTATGGGCGAAATCGACAAAGACTGGTATATTTCGACTGTTTTCCACCCTTTCAAACCTTCCAGGAACCAGCTTTACACCCTTGATTCCCCGGGCAATTGCCTCCGCTTCCACCCCAGCTGCGTGAAGACATGATGCTGCTGCTAATATGTTGTATAGGGAAAACT
>CAZMMB010000241.1:0-2881 GCA_964567325.1 uncultured Oscillospiraceae bacterium | reverse complement strand
CATTTAACAGTTTTATCTCAAGAATGGTTTATATTATAATTCAAAAATAGTTGACATCTGTAAAAACAATAATATAATTAGATAGACTAACTAAATAAATTTAATAATGAAAATATAGACTAATTAAATAAATCTCTTAAATAATAATGCTATTTATTCTTAAGTAAGGAGGCAGGGTTGGAAACTTTTGAAAATAGATTTAATAAACTCCTGGGCGAAACCTTCCGTGACATCCTAAAGGTTGAAGAGCTGATTCTGCGGAGGACAGCCCCAAGGCTGTCGGTAGCAGAAGTTCATTTAATCGAGGCGGTAAGAAAAAGCGAAGGGAGGACCTTGTCCGTCAGCCAAATAGCAGCCTCCCTGGATGTGGCAGTCCCATCGGCAACTGTTGCTGTGAACAAGTTGGTTAAGAAGGGTTATATATCAAAGGAGAAATCAAGGGAGGATGGAAGGTCTGTCAATATTAGGCTGACCAGAGACGGGGAAAAGATCTATAGGCTTTACCGCTATATCCGGATGAAGTTAGTAAGAGAGACTTCCAAAGACCTTACTGAGGAGGAAAAGGATACCTTGTTGGTGGGAATCAAACATTTGGATAAGTTTTTCAAAAATAAAATGCTGAAATATGGAGGTCTTAATGAGTTTTCAAATTATAGGAACAGGTAGGGCCCATCCCGAATTTGTCCTAAGCAATGACATGCTTTCGGAGATTGTGGATACGGATAACCAATGGATAGTATCTAGAACCGGAATCAAGAACAGATATGTAAGTACTGATGAAACAATAACCGATTTATCTGTAGAAGCGTCTAAGAAAGCTTTAAGGAACGCCGGTCTTACCGGTAAGGATTTGGATTTGATAATCTGTTCAACCATGAAAGCAGATTACGCTTGCCCTTCCTTAGCCTGTCTGCTCCAAAGAGAAATCGATGCTAGGTGCCCGGCTATGGATTTAAATGCAGCATGTACAGGTTTTATCTACGCCATGGATGTGGCTGACGGATATATGTCAGCCGGCAAAGCAGAAACTATTCTAATAGTTGGGGCTGAGATGATGACGAGGCACCTGGATTGGTCTGATAGGTCTACCTGTGTTTTGTTTGGAGATGGGGCAGGCGCCGCTGTGCTGAGAAAAGGTTCGGGACTCAGATCTATCAAGATTACAGCAAAAGGAGATGACCAACTGTTGGTTATCGGCAACACTTTCTGCCCCAGCCCTTATGGTAGGCAAGAGGATATTGACCCCCATTTTAAAATGCAGGGAGCCGGTGTTTTCCGTTTTGCTGTTACATCCCTGCTAAGGGACGTAAAGGATGTTATGAAGATGGCCAATATTCATGTTGAGGACATAAAAATGTTGATTCCCCATCAGGCCAACCTCAGGGTTTTTCAAGCAGCCAGGGATAAGTTGGGTTTTAAAGATGAACAGCTGGCCATGGGCATTGATCATTACGGAAACACCTCTTCAGCCAGCATTCCGTTAATGCTTGATGAACTCATTGAAGAAGGGAAAATAGGAAAAGGCGATCTCATCGTGATGTCGGCTTTTGGAGGGGGATTAACCACCGGAGCCTGCCTTATAGAATTGTAAAAACAGGAGGATACAATGACACATGGAAGAATAACAAAGCTGCTAGGTATAGAATATCCAATTCTCCAAGGGGGTATGGCCTGGGTTGCTAATGCCTCTTTGGCCAGCGCTGTATCCAAGGCTGGAGGTCTTGGTGTGATTGCAGCGGCCAATGCCCCCCCGGATGTAGTACGTGAAGAAATACGTAAAGTTAGAGATGGGACGGATAGGCCATTTGGTGTAAACATCATGCTCATCAGTCCTTTTGTAGATGATGTGGCAGAATTGGTTATCAGCGAGAAAATAAAGATTGTAACAACAGGAGCGGGGCTACCTAGTAAATATATGAAGGCCTGGGTAGAAGCGGGTATTACTGTCATTCCTGTGGTTGCATCATCTGGTATGGCTAAGATGGTTGCTAGATCTGGAGCATCGGCGGTAGTAGCAGAAGGGGGGGAAGCAGGGGGCCATGTTGGCGAATTAACTACTATGGCTCTTGTCCCCCAGGTTTGCGATGCGGTAGATATACCTGTTGTAGCTGCAGGAGGCGTTGCCGATGGACGAGGATTTGCAGCAGCAATTATGTTGGGAGCATCTGGTGTACAGATAGGGACTCGTTTCTTAGTAGCCCGGGAATCCACAGTTCACGATAATTATAAAAAAAAGATACTGGCGGCCAAGGACATAGATACCATGACAACAGGAAAAAGGTTGGGTCATCCAGTCAGGGCCTTAAAATCGCCTTTTACTAGGGCTTTCCTAAAGAATGAAAATGATGTCACAAAGACTATAGAAGAGCTGGAAAGCTTTGGGGCTGGTGCCTTACGTAAGGCAGTATTGGATGGAGATGAAAAGGAGGGCTGTTTCATGGCAGGTCAATGCAGTGGGTTAGTAAAAAAGGAACAGACCGTAGCAGAAATTATTGAGGAATTAATCAGGGAAGGAAAAGATGCGTTAAAGGGGGGCTTGGAATGGGTAAAATAGCCTTTGTTTTTTCTGGCCAGGGGTCTCAGTATAGTGGGATGGGTCAGGATTTATTTCAAAGTTCATGGCCAGCAGCTGAAGTTTTTAGAATGGCTGACTCTATTAGACCTGGTACTTCAAAACAGTGCTTTGTAGGTTCCAAGGAGGAGTTAATGCAGACGCAAAACACACAACCCTGCATATTTTGCGTAGGGCTTGCGGCAGCAGAGGCTCTCTTGGAAAAGGGTATCATGCCCAATTGTGCAGCCGGTTTTTCAGCTGGTGAAGTAACTGCCCTTGCCTTTGGAGGTTATTTAAAGAAAGAAGATGCTTTTAAATATGTAGTCC
>CAZMMB010000240.1:1507-2883 GCA_964567325.1 uncultured Oscillospiraceae bacterium | reverse complement strand
GGCGTAAGATAGGTTTGTAAATGTAGAGCAAGCCGGCGCAAAAGGGTAGGTTTGCGAATGTAGAGTAAGCTGACCAGGGATAGGCGTGTCCGCGCAAAGAATTAATTTCAGCAATCCGATGCAAATGTCCACCCGTCCGCAGCAATAGGTTTATAGCATTCAACTAGCAAAAGCTCATACATGGTTCGGTGGACATAGGGGGATATTGCAATTGATTATAGGTAGGAATTTATGAACTATACAAGAATTAAAGTATTTACAAATGAGGATATGTTAGGTCCTATATCGGCATTTTTGATTGATAAGGGTATAGAAGGGGTAGAGATTCAGGAGCCAAAGACATATAGGGAATTCTTAAATAAAAAAAATGTATATGATTGGGACTATGTCGATTCATCTGTAATTAAACTTTCCGAAATATCAACATGTCTGATTTTCTATATGGAGGACAATATTCAATCCATAGACTTGTTGGAAGAGGTATTGGATGAAATTCGCATATTCGACGTTAATAGGATTGAAATTGCAGGTGTAGACGATGAAAACTGGAAATATAAATGGAAGGAATATTTCAAAGCCACCCCTATTACCGATAGGATAGTTGTCAAGCCTAGCTGGGAAAGCTATGAGGCGGAAGGCCAGGAAATTGTAATTGAGATAGACCCGGAAATGGCCTTTGGAACGGGAACTCACCCGACAACTACCCTTTGCATTGAGCTTCTTGAGAAATATGTAGATAGCGACGAATCCATAGTTTTAGATATTGGTTGTGGATCAGGCATACTATCCATTGGGGCTGCCTTATTGGGGGCAAAGGAAGTACTGGGTATTGAAATTGATCCTGACGCGGTGATGGTGGCACAAAAGAATATAAAAGTTAATGGTATGGAAGAAAAAATACAGGTTCGTCAAGGTGACCTAACTCATGGACTTGATTACAAGGCCAACGTGGTCGTGGCAAATTTGATGGCAGATTTAATTATTATCCTATCTAAAGATGTATCAAAACATCTGCTAGCAAATGGAATTTTTATTGCTTCCGGTATTCTGATTGAAAAAAAGGATGAGGTAATAGTTGCATTGAAAACCCAAGGGTTTAGTATTCTGGATTCTCTTTCAGATGGTGAATGGTGTGCAGTAGTCGGAGGGAGGGCCTAGGGATGAACCGTTTTTTTGTAGCCCCTTCCGCTATTGGGAATGACACAATTGAAATTACCCGTAGGGATGATATAAGGCACATAATGAAAGTTCTTAGATTAAAAACAGGAGACAGCTTAGAAATATCCGACTCATCAAGATTTGAATATATCACAGAAATCCTTAAGATAGACCAGTCTTCGATTCTCCTTAAAATTATAGATAAACAGGCCTTCGCT
>CAZMMB010000240.1:0-1497 GCA_964567325.1 uncultured Oscillospiraceae bacterium | reverse complement strand
GATAGTATAATTCAAAAATCCGTAGAATTAGGGGTTTATTCTATAGTTCCAGTCTTTACTGCCAGATCCGTGCTGGCTAACAAGGATAAGCTAGAAAAAAGATTGGAAAGATGGAATAAAATATCCGCTGAGGCGGTAAAACAATGTAAAAGAGGAATTGTTCCTGCTGTAGGAAAGGGCATGGAATTTTCCCAAATGACGAGTAGGCTAAAAAAATACGACCTAGTCCTTTTTCCATATGAGAATGAAGTGGATAGCTCCATAAAAGATGTGCTAGGCAATTTAAAAGAACCGATAAAAGATATTGCCCTAATCATTGGCCCTGAAGGAGGGTTTTCCGATGAGGAGGCTAGGATTGTAATTGATGAAGGAGGACATCCCGTAAGCCTAGGCAAGACGATTTTGCGAACGGAGACAGCCGGGCCGGCGTCCATAGCGATGATAATGTATGAATTAGAGCTTTAACAAATGTTAGGATGGTTGGATAGTAATAATTATGAATAAAAATATGACCATAGCCTTTTACACCTTAGGTTGTAAGGTGAACCAATATGAGACCCAAGCCTTGAAGGAGGACTTCAAAAAACGGGGTTATTTTTTAGTGGATGAGGATGAAAAAGCAGATATATATGTAGTTAATACATGTACTGTAACAAATTTAGCCGACCGTAAGTCCCGCCAATATATCAGACGGATGAAAAGGCAAAATCCTGACAGCATCATGGCCGTAATCGGGTGTTATGCCCAGGTCAATCCCGGTGAAGCAACTTCCATAGAGGGCGTTGACTTGGTTGTAGGCAATAATGAAAAGAGATTTTTGCCCGAATACATTGAAGATTTTATTGTGCAAAGAAATAAAGAAGGGGTCAACGAAAACCCTTTTGTGCAGATTTTGCAAAGGGATGACCTGTCCAGTTATTCGGAGTGGGGAGCCATAACATCCATGGAATCCAGGACCAGGGCATATATAAAAATACAGGACGGATGCGATAGATTCTGTTCATATTGTATAATCCCTTATGCTAGGGGGCCCATCCGAAGCCGGAATTCACAGGGGATAATCCAGGAGGCAGAAAGCTTGCTCAGTAAGGGTTTTAAGGAGCTGATTCTCACAGGAATAAATACAGCACTTTATGGAATGGAAAAGGATAGGTCGACGGATGGAATAGAGTCTATTGTGGAAAAAATCAATAGCCTTCCGGGTGAATTTCGAATTAGGCTTGGATCCCTTGAGCCCAATGTGATAGATGTTGGTCTAGCGGAGTGCCTGTTGGCCTATGATAAACTCTGCCATCATATGCATTTATCCTTGCAAAGTGGCAGTGATAAGGTATTGAAGGAAATGAACAGAAATTATAATCGGGAAAAATTCTTGGCCCTTGCCCAGATTTTGAGAAAAGAAGATAAGGCCTATGGAATAACTACAGATGTAATTGTTGGTTTTCCCGGTGAAAGCGATGAGGATTTTTTGGATAGCATAGATTTGGTCGAACAGGT
>CAZMMB010000239.1:0-2914 GCA_964567325.1 uncultured Oscillospiraceae bacterium | reverse complement strand
TGTCCTTTAGCCGCCACATTTCAGGTCCATATGCATACCATCTACCTGACTCCTCCCATAGTTCAGCAGGCTGGATTGCAGACATAAGTATCTCCTGCCCCCCCTTGGCATCAATTTCTTCTCTAACAATATTCTCAATCTTATGCAAAACCCGCTTACCCAAGGGCATAAAGCCATAAATTCCCGATACAATCTTCCGTATCATACCAGCCCGTAACAACCATATATGGCTGGGAATTTCTGCTTCTGCTGGTACCTCTCTCAATGTTCTCAAATATAAGTCTGTCATCCTCATGAATATGTTTCCTCCTGCTTTACCTTTTATATATTGTAGCTGACGCCATAGCAGCCATGCCTTCCCCTCTTCCACAAAAGCCCAGGCCCTCTGTAGTTGTTGCCTTTATATTGATTTTTTCTTTTTCTACCTCTAAAGATTTGGCAATATTAATTCTCATTTGATTGATGTAGGGCAAAATTTTAGGCCTTTGGGCAATTACTGTTGAGTCGATGTTTCCTATCCTAAAGCCTTCTTTATCCACCATTTCTTTCACCTGCGAAAGAAGATCCAAGCTTGATACACCTTTATAAGCCTCTTGGCTATCGGGGAAGTGTGTACCTATATCTCCCCTTCCGCATGCCCCAAGCAAGGAATCTATGATAGCGTGGACTAAAACATCTGCATCGGAATGTCCAAAAAGACCCTGCTCCCATTCTATTTTAACTCCGCCCAAAACTAAGTCCCTATCCGTTTTAAAGGCGTGAACATCAAAACCATTACCTATTCTGATACATTCAGTTTTTCGTGACCGATTTTTAACAAGACTTTCCCGAGCATAACTTATATCCTCAAGGGTCGTTATTTTCATGTTTGCATAACTACCTTCTACTATAGCTACATCTGCACCCATCCTTCTGACTAGCACCGTATCATCAGTGCCTGTATACTTTTCCACCTGCGCCTTTCTATGAGCGTCTATAATCATTTGAAACTTAAAAGCCTGAGGGGTTTGTATTAAGTACAATTCTCCTCTGTCCAGGTTTTCTTTTATCAAAATGCCCTCTGCCTTCACTACTGAATCTTTTGGGGGCACAGCCAAACTAGCTGCCCCATATTCCACGGCAGCTTCTAAAAGCCCGTCCAATTCGTATGGAGAAACAAAAGGCCTGACCCCATCGTGAATCAGGACATAGTCAGGATATGGAATTGTCCCTTCCAAATCCTTTTCCCCCTTAGCTGCTTTTTCTATTGTTTTCAGGCCATAGAATACAGATTCTTGCCTCTTATTCCCACCGGAAATTATCCCCCTTAATTTTAGATTCCTTCCTTCGACACCTAATGTTTCATGGCAAAATTTCATATAGTCTTTATTTACTACCAGATAGATATCATCTATAAGGGAATGATTCTCAAAGACCCCTAAAGTCCTTTCCAGTATCATTTCATCCCCTATCTTATGATATTGTTTCGGAATATTACCGCCTAGCCGTTTTCCCAAACCAGCGGCAACCAGTATTACAGCTATTCTGTTATCCCGATACATTGCTATTTCCCCTTTTTAGGTTTACCAAAAATCATTCTTCCCGCAGCTGTCTGCAAAACACTGGTGACCACAACTGTAATGCTCTGACCTATATACCTTTTACCATCTTCCACTACAATCATAGTGCCATCATCTAAATAGGCAACAGCCTGATTGCTTTCCTTGCCTTCTTTTACAAGGAATAGCTCCATTTCTTCCCCTGGCAAGACGACCGGTTTCAACATATTGGCTAATTCATTGATATTGAGTACTTCTACACCCTTGATGACCGCCACTTTGTTGAGATTGTAATCATTGGTCATTACTTTCCCCCCCAGATTCTGAGCAAGCTTAAGAAGCTTTACATCAACTTCTGGAATTTCATCAATAGTTTTATCCCCGTCGGTATTATAAATTTCTATACCGTAATCAGTCTGTATTTTATTTAATACGTCCAAACCCCTTCTACCCCGATTGCGTTTCAAATTATCCGAGGAATCTGCAATGTGTCTTAACTCAACCAAAACAAACTCAGGGATTACTATATTTCCCTCAATGAATCCTGTTTTCATTATATCCGATATTCTACCATCAATTATCACGCTAGTATCAAGAATTTTAGGGGTCGCATCACCAAGCTTTTCTTTTCCTTTTGTAGTAGAGGCCTTGCGGCTGGCTGAAATTATAGCCAAAATTTCTTTGCCTCTCTTTGTGGCTACAAATACGCCGATATATCCTAGAAGAAGATAGGTAAGAACAGCGAGAACTGTCCCCACAAAGGGCAATCGTATACCCATGTATAGCTGACTTATCAAATAGGCCAAAAAAAGTCCAACAATCAGACCAAGTGTTCCTGGAACAATTTCAGCGGATGGTACTTTCTGCAAGTCGGATTCTATATCTTTGGCCACTTTTTGACCATGTTTTCCGATGGTCGGTGCGATAATAAAAAATATAATTGCGGTTAAAACTGCGCATATTGCGCTGAATATATCTTTTTGGGATTCGCTTAAGGTTAAAACATCTCCCAAATTAGTGACTATAATAAGCCCGCGAAATAAAAAAGATACACCGTATCCCAGAAGTCCTCCACACAGGGTTATAATCCCCCTTATCAACTTTCTAATCATTTGTCTCTTCACCCCCCTTCACATTCAATATATAATTAACTCCTTTAAAGACATACTTCTATATACCCCCATCTTAGCACATTAAATAGAACCCGGCAGTTTCGGGTATAGTCCCAGCCAAAACTGCCGGCAATCAACCAATATTAAATATATGCACAAGGCAAACATTTCCACAAACCAGATATAGATTTTTTATACTGCCGTTCCAACTATCTGATCAGCTTCCTCATAAGTCATTTTCCCAACCAGTATCAATTCACTAAT
>CAZMMB010000238.1:0-2929 GCA_964567325.1 uncultured Oscillospiraceae bacterium | reverse complement strand
ATTTTTCAACTCAAAAGAAGAAAAGGGCCTGCTGATAGCTGTGTAATATACTTTTGGTTTTGCATATGGCCTAAGTTGCTCAGCAGACCCTAATTATGGATAACACATTGTGATAGATAAAATTGGAAGGCGCAGGAAATGGAATGGAGAAAATTATACAAGAAATATATAAAAGCATAGATAGGCTCCTGGTGGAACCGGGGATAAAGATTGTTGCAGTGGATGGTAATTCCGCGGGGGGAAAAAGCCATCTGGCATCCTTGATAGAGAAAAATTACTCTTGCAATGTTTTTCACATGGATGATTTTTTCCTTCCAGAAAAGAAGAAGACACCGACAAGATTGAATGAAATCGGTGGCAATGTCGACAGGGAGCGTTTTAAGAGTGAAATTATTGAAGGTATATTAAAGGGCGACAAAATAAAATACCAAAAATTTGATTGCAAATCTCAATCCTTAGGGGAAACAGTTGAGGCACCACCAATGAAGTTGAATATAGTGGAAGGGGTCTACAGCATGCATCCGGACCTATCATCCCACTATGATTTCAAGATATTTATATCTATTTCTAAAGAAGAGCAATCCCATCGCATTCTTCTTAGGGATGGGCCAACCATGCACAAAAGATTTGTTGAAGAGTGGATTCCCTTGGAAAACCGATACTTTTCATGCTTGGGGATACAAGAGAAATGCGACATTACACTAGAACTAAAAAACTTCTGAAGGGCTACTCAGCTTTCTTACCCCATACATGGAATGCAAAACCTCCCAGTTTACGGGGTAATATTCCATCAAGTTCCAATAGCTGACCCCGGCCAGCCCGTATTCCGCCACCAAGTTTAACTTAGCCCTGAGGCTGGCCTGATTTTCAAACCAAACCTCGTGCTCTAATCCGGAGGAATCAAAATATCTATAGAAAGGGACTTGGGCCAATTGGTCGTACTGTATAATGGCCCCCATTCTTTCCGCCCTTTCAACCGCTTCAATATTTGATATTCTTTCAGCTTCAGATATATCCTGTACAAAGGGTAAGGTCCAATCATAGGCATAATTAGGTATACCCAAGAGTATTTTATCAGCAGGTATTTGAGTTACTGCAAAATCTAAAACCCTCCTAACCATATTTACAGGGGCTACAGCCATAGGAGGTCCAAACCTATATCCCCATTCATATGTCATGAGAAAGGATAAGTTAGAGGCCTGACCCAAGAGGGCATAATCGTGTCCCTCATATAAAAGACCCGGCTGTTCAGCATAGGTTTTAGGTGCCAGAGCCACGGTAACCATATAACCTTCAGCATTCAATCTCTGCCTGGTTTCATTAACAAAGGAAGCATAGACTTCACGGTCCTCGGGATACAGAAACTCCAAGTCAAAATCAATTCCACCCAGGCCCTTAGCCTTTATGTTATCCAATATATCCTCTATTAAACGCTCCCTAGCAATAGGATCATTTAAGGCAAGATGTGCCAGGTTGGAATCAAACCTTCCCTCTTGATTCATAGCTGTCAAAACCATCAAAGGAATTACCCCCTCGGCGTTAGCAGCATTTATTAAATCTTGATCATCTAACTGAATCAATTGTCCTTCTTCACTTATCCCATATGTAAAAATAGCAAGGATTGTTAAGTTGGGTAAGGTCTTGCTAACCACTAGGGGGTCAACGAAGGGGTACATATAGCCACCTACAATTATATCCATAAAACACACCTCCTATGGATTATATGATAAACTGTGGCAGCCTATGCCCTATGGATCAAAATTTCTCTCAGCTTACAAATAGCCCTTCTATGATGGGATAAAACAGTATTGTAGTTGGTGTTTGTTAGCCTTGCTACATCCCTAAACGATTGATCATAATAGTATCTCAGGAGTATAACTTGCATATGGGGTTTTTTCAATTTTCCAATGGCATCCAGGACTATCCGCCGACCCTCATCCTGCAGAAGACACATCAAATTATCTTTTTCCGTATATAAAACTTCCTCTAGTTCCCCGTCAAAGAACAACTCATTTCTGCTGCCCCTCTTTTTATAGTAGTTGTACAAGGTGTTTCTGGCTATGACCCTCAAAGCATACTTGATGTTGGAATATTCCTCTATAAGGTCAACCTTTTCCCAGGCTTTCGCCATAGTCTCCTGTAGAATGTCCCCTGCCAAAGAGGGGTCCCCCGTAGCTGTCAATAGAAATCCATGGAGATAATCATAGTAAATTAATACTTCCTTTTCGAAAAACTCCCTATACTCATCTCGGAAATCCATATAACCTCCATTAAAATAGGGTCAATTGATCAGATTCAGGCAAACCTTTCAAAACCCCCATCTTATGTAAAGCCTCCAAGGCCGTTTTGTTTAGCTTGCTTCTTTGCCGCAAATCGTCTACAGACATAAAGGGCCCCTTTGATACAGCCTCTGCTATATTAAAGGCCGCCTTTTCACCCACACCAGATATTGACCTAAAAGGCAATCGCAAATAACCATCGATGACTGTAAATCGCGCAGCCTCCGACTTCCCAAAATCCACATTGGCAAATTCAAAACCTCTAGCCATCATCTCAAGGGCCACCTCTAAAACTGTAAGCTCATCTGTTTCTTTTTGGCTAGCCATTTTCCCTTTATTTTGTATCTCCGTTATTCTCATCCAGATCTTCTCATAACCCCCCATGATGATTTCCCCATTAAAATCTCCTACCTTGGCTGTAAAAAAAGTGGCATAAAATGCTAAGGGATAGTAGACCTTATAGTAGGCAATGCGGTATGACATTATTACATAGGCGACTGCATGGGCTTTGGGGAACATATAGCCTATTTTTTTGCACGAATCTATATACCATTGAGGTACATTATTCTCCCTCATAATCTGCGCCTCATCATCTGTCACACCAAAACCCTTGCGCACCTTTTCCATTATATTAAAAGCCCTTTTGGCCG
>CAZMMB010000237.1:2294-2939 GCA_964567325.1 uncultured Oscillospiraceae bacterium | reverse complement strand
TGCTTCCACCTTAAAATCTTCTGGTTTTGAGGTTATTGACCTGGGTAGAGAGGTTCCTATAAGCAACATTATAGAGGCAGCGGAAAAAACGAAAGCTGATATAATAGGCACTAGTGCCTTACTGACCACCACCTTAAATGAACAGAAAAAACTAGAGACCATGCTGAGGGATTTGGGTATCAGGGATAAGTATACCACCATGGTTGGAGGTGCCCCCTGTACACCCCGATGGACCAAGCGAATAGGGGCGGATATTTACAGTGAAGACGCAGTGGAAGCGGTGAAACAGGCAATTAAGGCCATGGAAAGAAAATCAAAGAAAAAGGAGGACTAGGAAGGAAAAGAGCTATGGGCCAAGTGAAGAAGAGATATTATCGTAAATATACGGAGCTGTATCCTTTGGTAGATAAAATCAAACTTTGGCCTTCCAGGAAGGGTATCCTCCACGGTGTGAAATCCATTGCACTTAAAGGTAATTATATTGAAATTCTTACCCATTGCGGCAAGGAATTCCATGTCTATAATTCAAGGCATTCAAGGGCAGCCAGATGGCTGAGAAACAAATGGGCCAGTACCCCCTGTCAAATTTGCAAGGTGCCCAAGTGGAAGATGGACAAGTACTCTACTACATTTTTTTCCGCCCAT
>CAZMMB010000237.1:0-2284 GCA_964567325.1 uncultured Oscillospiraceae bacterium | reverse complement strand
GTATAGGTCTGGTGGGGCTAGCAGCCAAATCTGTTGGAATCAATGCCAATATATTGCGCAAGGCTGCACTAGATTTGTTGGTTGCAGCAGTACCTGTAAGGGCAGGCCAGGGTATCATAGGGCAATTTTCGCAATCTGTGGCAGCTATTGTGGGCCATATGGGATTCAAGGTTATGGTTACGGATGCAAGTGATGTCGACGGGATATACGAGGCCTATTCCAGTGGAGCCGACTGTATAATGATGGCCGATGATGAAAGATTTATTGGTTTTAATGTGCATACAGGTAAACTTAGTGAAAATAACCAGGCAACGGCAAAAGGTTACATTGCTGCCCTAGACCAAATGGCAAAAGGCCTGACAGGTAAAGAGGTCCTGGTTTTGGGTTATGGATGCGTGGGTAAACTCATGGTCTCAATGTTGAAAGATAAGGGGGCAATTCCGGCTGTGTATGAAAAAGACCAAGGGAAGCTAGACCCTAAATCTCCTAAGTTTATAAAAACTAAAGAATTGATTAAAAACTACAGTTTGATAATAGATGCTACAAATACCGGTGGCTGGCTGAGCAAGGATCTACTTCATGAGGGGGCTTTAATATCATCACCGGGAATCCCCTTGGCTTTAGACAGGGAAGCATACATAGAATTCGAAAGTAGGCTAATCCACGATTGGCTGCAGCTAGGCACTGGGGTTATGATGGCTGAACTTTGCATATAATTCATGGGGGACGGATCGGATGGATCGCATAGACTCTAAATCTATGTAGCCGGGTGTGACTCCCGGGTTCCCCGCCAAAATTGGATATAATTCATGGACAAGAAATATAAAATTGCAATAATAGGCGGTAAACTTCAAGGAACGGAGGCTGCTTACCTGGCGCAAAAAGCCGGTTTTTATTCTATCCTCTTCGACAAAAACCCTGATGTCCCGGCCTCTGGCCTTTGTGATGAGTTTGTTTGCAGCGATATCTGTTCTGGAGATCCCCGGGTCCTTGAAAAATTATTGAAGGCTCATATAATACTCCCCGCTATGGAAAACATTGATACTATCAGGTATTTAGAAGGGCTCCAATCCATACATAAGGCAAAGGTTGCTTTTGATTTTCATGCATATGCAATTTCATCTTCTAAATGGCAATCCAATAGATTGTTTGACAATTTAGGAATTCCAGCCCCTGTTTACTATCCCGAGTCAAAGCCTCCCTATGTGGCAAAGCCTTCTTCCGAAAGCGGAAGCGCCGGGGTAAGGGTCTTGAACACAGTTAGTGAAGCAGAACAATTTTTATCAAGTTTAGAGGCACAAGAAGAATGGATTGTTCAGGAACAATTAGCAGGGCCCTCCTATTCACTTGAAATCATAGGTAGACCCGGAGCCTATCGTACATATCAAATAACGGAAATCCACATAGATGAATCATATGACTGCAATCGGGTTACATGCCCTTGTCCTGTCACGGATAGGCAGAGACATTTTTTTGAGGAAATGGCCTATAAAATTGCAGAGGCCATAGGTCTACATGGAATTATGGATTTAGAGGTTATCGATGACAAAGGGGTATTTAAAATTCTTGAAATCGATGCCCGCATTCCCAGTCAAACCCCTACTGCAGTATATTATAGCACGGGCATTAACCTGCTTTCTGAGTTAGTCAATCTATTTGAGGACAAATGGGACCAGGGAACCGGTCTGAAGGTCTATAGGCCTCCTATGGAGCTATTTACATCCTATGAACACTATTATATGGCGAAAGGCCATGCAGAGTCACCAGGGGAGCATATTATGGGAGAGGCGGGGCCTTTAAAATTGTATGAAGGCTATTTGGGAAGTGATGAGTTAATTACTGATTATAAGTTTACTGATTGGGAATTCAGGGCCACTCTTATAAATAGTGGAAGGACCCTGGAAGAATTGGAGTTAAAGCGAAATAGAATTTTCGGCATAAGCTAGGGAAATAAACGGAGATATTTGGAACTAAAAATCGCCTCAGACCTTGATTTACCGGGATTTTAGGAGCCTGTAATATTTAGAATTATGCTAAGTTCTCTTCAACAGTTCTATCTAATTTCCTAAAAATATTTAAGAGCTGATGTCTGACTGGAAAGACATCCCGAGATTGATATTCCTATAGAAATGTGAATAGGTGTAGCTTTAAGCTACACCTATGAGAAAATCGCCGTGTAAAAAACGAAATGGAATTATGAAATCCTAAGATCCCATAATTCCACTCCGCATGGTCGGAGCGACAGGATTCGAACCTGCGGCCTTTTGACCCCCAGTCAAACGCG
>CAZMMB010000236.1:0-2967 GCA_964567325.1 uncultured Oscillospiraceae bacterium | reverse complement strand
AAGGCAGCGTGGATACAATCAAGCAGCTTTATTGGCTAAAGAAATTGCAAATATCACAGGAAGAGAATATTACCACAATGCCCTGATGAGGACTAAGGATACTAAAGCCTTGAGTAGTATGGATTATCACATGAGAAAATCTACTGTGGAAAATGTTTTTCAATTGGCAGATTGGGTAGAAAATATTATGAGGGATAAAGATATTTTGCTTGTTGACGATATACTTACTACCGGCAGTACAGCTTCAGCCTGTAGCCGTGTTCTAAGGGAAGCAAATCCAAATAAAGTCTATGTTTTAAGCTTTGCTTCGGGAATCATAACAAGAGAAATATCAGAAGAGGGAATTGCCCGGGTCTGTGGTTGAAAGTCCATGCCAGCTACGGGCGAAAGGACCCACGTAAGCTGGACCGTAAAGCGGCAGCGATCATGGCGTAGTCTAGTAGTAAGTCCTGTTGAAATTTCAGTTCGATATAATTCGACAGGCAAGTGTGGGGGCAAAGATCAGGTCAGCCGGACAATTCCATTATCCGACCTGATTTATCCACAAGTGTGGGTAAAATGAACTTCCAGTTAGTTAAAAATATTTCCATTTATTTTATGGATATTTATTCACAAAAACAATGTGCTAAAATCAAGGCCGGAGCCAATAAGCAGGTAAAGTGGATGAATAATTATTCACACACAGGCAAAGAATAAATGTCCACAATTGAAGGCTTGAGTTTTCAATTATACACAGACTTATCCACAATATCCACAGAACATAGGCATCTGCCTTAAACCTTCAAAATTCGACAATCTTTGACCTGGCTAAGCATAAAACAAGGGGGCAAAAAGCTGCCTAGCCTGGATAATTATTTTTCCTTCCTTAGAGGAATGGCGGGAGAATTGTAGTATATATTATATAAGAAAATCATTACACAAAGAAGGGGGAGTCAGCATGAGAGTCATAATTACCAGCAAAAACTTCAATGCAAGTGATCATCTCAAAAAGACCATTGAATCCAAGTTCGAAAAGTTAGGGAAGTATTTTTCCAAGGATATCGTTGCCAACGTAACATTAGTCACAGAGGGAGGCCGGCAGAAACTTGAGGCAACCATAAATGCTAAGGGCACTATATTTCGGGCGGAAGAGGAGACTAATGATATTTACAGTGGTATCGACAGGGTAGTTGACAAGCTATCGACCCAAATGTCCAGATTTAAAACCAAGCTGCAAAGGAAACACAAAGATCATAAGGAATTCATCTTTGCAAATCTTCCAGAGGCACCGGATAAGGATGTGGAGGAAATGACCCTGGTCCGGAGGAAAAAATTTGATCTCATGCCTATGTCTCAGGATGAGGCCATTATGCAGATGGAGCTTTTGGGTCATACTTTTTATATTTTCCTCAACATGGAAACAAATATGGTAGGTGTGGTTTATAAAAGAAAGGACGGTAATTACGGTCTCTTGGAACCCAATTACTAGAAATATGAATAAAAAGGACCGGAACAAAAGCCCCGGTCCAATTTTTAAGAATTTCAATAGCATTTGCTATTGAAATTCTCCGCCAGCTTAGATAATATAATAAGGGCTGATGCTGCAAAAGACAAGCAGTTGTAAATTTTCAGATGCTACTGGGTACACTATTATAAAAGGTCAGGTAATAATGACAGAGGTCATAAGAAATATGTTTGCAAGTTTTAGCGTTACGGATGTCATAGATGTGGCAATCGTAGCTTTTGTTGTGTATAAAGTGCTTGCTTTTATACGGGAAACAAGGGCCGAACAGTTGGTTAAAGGGCTCTTGTTTTTGGTCGTGGCCACGTTTTTGTCAGATGTTCTAAATCTTTATACCATCAACTGGCTTTTAGAGGGCACCTTGACCTTGGGCGTTATAGCCTTGATCATAGTATTTCAGCCTGAGCTGCGACGAGGGTTGGAATATATCGGTAGGAGCAAGTTTATAAAAAAACAGTTTGGCGAAATGAATAAGGAGCGGGCCAAACAGATTACCTCAACTATAATAAAGGCTGTAGACTTCTTCTCTGTAAACAAGATAGGAGCCCTATTGATTATAGAAAGGGAAACAACCCTGAATGATATTTTAGAATCTGGTACAGAGATAGATGCGATTATCACTGAAAGATTGTTGGAAGCTGTTTTCTATCCTGGTGCCCCCTTGCACGATGGGGCCTGTATTGTTAGGGGGGACCGCCTAGTAGCTGCCGGTTGTGTCCTTCCCCTGACCGGTAATAGGAGTTTGAGCAAGGATTTGGGAACTAGGCACAGGGCAGGCATTGGCATTACAGAGCACTCAGATGCTATTGCCTTGATAGTCTCAGAGGAAACAGGCATTATATCCATAGCGATAGATGGTAAATTGTCAAGATTTTTAGATATAAAAACAGTAGAAAAAACACTGCTAAATCTTTACTTGAGCCAGCTTTACGATGATAATACAAAAAACTTCTTTTCTAAGCTATTTAAAAAACGGGGGGATAATAATGCAGACTAGTAAAAATTACAAAACCTCCGAAAAGGGTCGTACCTTTACAATAATACTATCCATTGTTATTGCATTTATATTGTGGTCCTATGTAATAATTCAAGTTAATCCTACCAAGGAAGAAACCATATCTAAAATACCGGTACAATTACTCAATGTTCAATCGCTTACTGCCAGGGATTTGGCTATTTCAGGTGCCACAGAATACATGGTCGACGTTGTAGTAGAGGGACGGAGGGCCGATATTATAAAAATTAACAGCGACGAGATTGTGGCAGAGGTTGACTTATATGGCTGGAGCAAGGGGGAAAACTATATACCTGTCAATGTAAAAGTGCCACCTGCCCTTAAAATTGTGGAAGTAAGGTCGGCTAAAATCCAGGTAACGATTGAAGATTTAGTAGCCCTGAGCAAACCTGTAGTCATATCATACAGGGGGAATTTCCCGGCAGGTACTGAAGAAGGTAATGTGGACATT
>CAZMMB010000235.1:0-2990 GCA_964567325.1 uncultured Oscillospiraceae bacterium | reverse complement strand
GAAGATGATGCATAAAAATGTGATTGAGAGTTAATTTTTACAGGAAGTTAAGGATTTAACAAAGTAAGCAGGGGAAAAGTTTATAATTCGTGACGATATAAACCATCAAATATCGGGAATTAGATTATGGTTTATAAATTTATTTGTATTACTGATTTACCATGCTAAATGGCTTATAAATCAATCAAAAGTAAACCATTTTGTAGCTTTGCATCTAGAATGGTTTATTCACACAAACTTCGCACAGCATCCTAAACTTTTCCCTATGCTTTCCTTAGGCGCCCCTTGCACTAGCCAAATTCCCAGAATAATGGCCCAGCATGCAATCAGTCCATGATGCCACTGCGCCAAAATATACACAGAGTAGTTGCGTCCATATACGAACGATATAGAGTTAGAATTTAGACTTAAATAAGAAGCAGAAAACAACAGCATTGATTTTTCAAAGCAGCAACTCTTTCAATGTGGTAAGTATATATTATAATTATTTGTAGATGTTAAAATGTGGAGTTGCTCAGAAATTCTTCTACTCTCAGATGCACATTTTCGTCACCTACATAATAAATTGTATCGCCTTCATGCAAGACTGCATATGGGCCCGGCGACATTAACAAAGTATCCTTGTGACGAATTCCAACTATCGTGGCAGTAGTATTGTGCCAGAAATTAATTTCAGAAAGGGTTTTCCCTACACAATTAGAGGTGGCCATTACCGTTGTTTCAAATGGCATAAAAGGATTAATTGTTTTAAATTTTGATATGCGGTCCATAAAAATAGTGATGCTATCCTTAAGCTCTTTGCTACCTTCCATCTGCTTATCGAGTCTTTTAATTATGTCCTTTTTCAGGGCACTAACACTTTTAATATCGCGAAACTGTTTGACGAACTGTATTGCGTTCTCTCGGGAAAGAATTGTAACTCCACTCCCCCTCACAGTCTCGACAATTTTTAGATCAGCTAAAATTGCAATAGCCCTTCGTGCTGTTTCAGGCGAAACACCATATTGACTCGCCAAGGAGGAGCGGGTATAAATTCGCTCCCCTACTTCATAATGTTTTTCAGCAATTTTCGCAGCTACATCAGCGGCTATCTGTTGGTATCTGGGTGTTATAATTTTAATTTTCTCATCCATTTAAACCACCTTTTCAAAAAATACTTTTAGGGTACAGTAATCCTAGACAAGGTTACATTGCCATTTTATCATAAAAAAATCTGTTATTTAAAATATTCCTAATAATCCGAAACCCATGTAACAGCTATCAGCTTCTCCAAAAACGGATAGGCAATTTCAAGTCTCACAAGATTGCTTATTCATTTACCCTGGGATCTAAGCCTCAGCTGTCCACAGGCCCCATCTATATCAGTTCCTAGGTCTCTCCTGATAGTAACCTGCAGACCTTTAGATTCCAAGACCTCCGCAAATGATTCTGCTGTATGTCTTTCCACCGATTTAAAAGCTTTTTCCCCCACAGGATTAAAGGCTATAAGGTTCACATGGCAAAGCATGTGCCGCAATTTTCTCCCCAGCTCTTGGGCATGGGATCTGTCTGCATTCACACCTTGAATTAATGCATATTCAAAAGTTATCCGCCTTCCTGTCGCTTCCGTATGCCTACGGCACACTTTGAGTAATTTATCCATTGGGTATTTTTTGTTAATAGGCATTAGACGATTTCTCAGCTCATCATTTGGTGCGTGAAGGGAAATAGCAAGGTTGACCTGGGGAAATTCCTCTCCAAATGTCAATATTTTCGGAATAATACCACAGGTGGAAACTGTAATTGATCGGTAGCCTATATTCAAACCTTCCTTATCATTGATAAGTCTGATAAAGCGGGCCAGGTTTTCGTAATTATCAAAGGGCTCCCCAGTACCCATCACTACGATATTCCCAACCCTTTCACCTTTATCCTTCTGGATCCCTATCACCTGATCTAGCATTTCGCCCGGGGATAAATTACCTTTCATACCGCCTATCGCCGATGCACAAAATGCACATCCCATCCTACATCCTGCCTGAGATGAAATACATACGGAATTGCCAAAACGGTATTTTAAAAAAACACTTTCAATGGAATAACCACTTTTAAGTCTAAATAGATATTTCCTTGTTTCATCCTTTTTAGACCTTTGTACTTTCTCTAAAACAAGTTTTTCAACATATGAAATTTGCGCCAGTTTCTCCCTTAGATCTAGGGGCAGGTTGGACATTTCATCAAAATCATAAACCCCTTTTGAAATCCATTGAAAAATTTGTAAGGTCCTATATTTCTTTTCACCTATAGCCTCTAGTAATTGCGATATCTCTTCAATATTCATGGACTTCAAATCCACTTTGTCATCAAACTTTTTCAACTTCTATACCTGTCTTATGACCGTTTAAATTATACTCTTTGATTGGGTCCTGGGCCTCGATTATATCCACCGCCAAAGTCTCATTCATTATATATTCCCTGTTTTCTTTTAACGAGTCATAAAACACTTCATCCCCTGTCACGAAAATTCTGATTCTATCTGTCATTTCAAAATCTTTTTGTTTCCTTAATTGCTGGACCTTTGAAATCATTTCCCGAGCCAAGCCTTCAGATTTCAACTGTGGGGTAATTGTAGTATCGAGGATTACAAATATATTATTTTCCATGGCCACTGCGAAACCCGATTTTGCAGTAATTCCCACCTCAATCATATCCCTTTCTACTGAAACTTTTTCCCCTCCCACTTCCATTATTAGATAACCATCCTTATTAAGGGTATTGACAGCATCTTTAGGCTCCAGCTTGCTAATAGCTGCAACAAAAGATTTTATTTCTTTTCCAAAGGTTGGCCCTGCAAGCCTAAAGTTAGCTTTAAGAACTAAGTCCATATATATATCTAGGTCTTTTTCAAATACAACCTCTTTTACATTGAGTTCTTCTTTGATAAGATCAACTATGTCCCCTATCAAATCTTGGTATTTCCCATCTACCAGAATCCCTGACAAGGGTTGACG
>CAZMMB010000234.1:0-2992 GCA_964567325.1 uncultured Oscillospiraceae bacterium | reverse complement strand
ATTTAGAGCTTCTGTAGACCAATTATCAGGCATGTCGGCAAAAGCCAGCTCTGCAGATATGGGAACAGCTGTTTCGGCGAAAACCATTCCTACGGCTCCGAACACCATGACAAGGCCCAATACTACAGACAAAAGTTTTCTTTTAGTCATTGTTCTCCCTCTTTTCCTTAAAATTCTACATATCTAAATAAAGATATTAGATTTTAAAATTAGATCTTAAAATAATATTTATTTTCAATTTAACGATAATTTTGTTTCATTTTATCATTAATTAATGCGGCTTTCAACTACATTAACAATATATCTGTTAATTTTTGTTATTATCCGTTACAGTTCACACCTTGCGATCGCAAGGTGTGAACTGCAGCCATCTCTTTTATATCAGATATGGGTGTGGTCGTAACAATTTTAGATATTATTCCAATGGCTGTTGGGGCAAAAGTGACTATGTCAATTTTACATGCCCTTAAATTCAATATTATAAAAGGTATTGAACTGTTAAGTGAATAGGCGGAGGTATGATGGTCAAAAAAGGGCGTCCAGTGTGCAAGTTCTTAATGTGATGGTCAAAAAAACGCGACCAGTGTACTTTATTTTGGATTTATGGTCAAATAATGGGATATAGTGTACTTTTCAGAGCCTTTTCCCCATTAAAAACACACTGGACGCCCTTTTTTGACCACGGTCACGAATCAGGCTACACATGGCAAGCTTTTTTCACCATGGCAACATATCTAATCCGCTGGATGCAATTAATATAGGCTGGCGTGTGAATAGTGACTATTATCCAATATAAGCATTTTTTGTCATTCATGCACCATTTATACACCGTGTTTTGTCAATTTCCTTACTATGGTAGGCTGGCTTACCCCTAAAGCCTTGGCCATTTCTCTCGTTGTACTGTGTTTTTCACGGGCATCTGAGAGTATTTGTTTTTCAACCTCGTCCAAGGCATCCTGCAAATTGCTATTCTGGGAAATATTAATTTCCCCAGGCCTTCTAGAATGTTCGTATATATAGCTGGGCAAATTATCTGGCCCTATAATTTTCCCCTTTGTCGTAATAACCAGACGCTCAATTATATTCTCCAGCTCTCTCACATTGCCTGGCCAATGGTACTTCAAAAGCACTGACATGACCGAGGTGTCTATAGTTTTGTCCTCTTTGAATTTTTCATTATTTTTTTGAAGGAATGACCTGATCATGGGAACTATGTCCTCTGGCCTATCCCTGAGGGCCGGAACATTTATAGGAACCACGTTAAGCCTATAAAAAAGGTCTTCTCTAAAAAGCCCTTCCCTAACCATTTTTGTTAGATTTTTGTTTGTTGCTGATATTATTCTGACATCAACAGGAATGGTTTCTAAACCCCCCACCCTTTGCACAGCCTTTTCCTGTATTGCCTGTAGTATTTTTACCTGTAAATTCAATGGTAATTCAGCAATTTCATCCAAGAAAACAGTTCCTTCCTTTGCAGCCTCAAATAGACCTTTCTTGCCCTCTTTCCTTGAGCCTGTGAAGGCACCCCTTTCGTAACCGAAAAGTTCCGATTCTAAAAGATTGGCGGGAATTGCTCCACAGTTTATCTGTATAAAAGGTTGCTCCTTCCTATTTCCCAATTGATGGAGCAGTTTTGCTATGACCCCCTTACCAGAACCCGATTCACCTGTAATGAGTACGCTTGTATCCAAGGATGCCAATCTTTCTGCCATTTGTATGACATTTATCATAGTAGGGCTGTTGGCTATTACCCCTTCATATTTGTCAACTTCCTCCATTCTTATATCTAAAAATTTATTCTCTATACTTTCCAATTTACTTTGCAATTCAACCAGTTCCGTTATATCATGGGACATGGTAACAATTTTTGTAAGCACCCCATCTTCATTTAAAATCGGGCAGCCCTTGCTCAATAACTGTTTCCCATCCTTGTTTTTATGAAGTAGGGTTATTTCCTTTTTTTCATCAATGACCTGCCGGGTGACTGAAGGGGCAAAAATGCCAATCTGTTCTAGATAAGTACAGTGTTTCCCTATTACATCCTTTCTTTTTATTCGATAAATATCTTCGGCGGCTTTGTTGATCCAAAGTGCATAACCATTTGAATCATCTATAAAGATTGCCTCATCTATACTATCTAGGATTGGAAATAGATCTTCAATTTCAAAACCGTAATTTCGGGGATTATACCTTTTCATCCTTCCTCCTTTTATTAGCTTTTTACCAAACCGTATTTATTGGAATAAGTCCGATTCAATTGTGTATCGCTCGATACCTTTATGTATCGGTGTCGATTTGTACTATTATATAGTATTAGTTGGCCCACTTTAACTATATCCTCTCAGGCTCGATTCATTATTGTATCGCATGTGGATATAATTTTCAACCATGGCAAAGAAATGATTTTATTTTTTCCAGTTTAAAATAATCATCAAACCATTGTAATGCAGGGCTTGTACTGGTTTCACATTGGTTTGCGGGATATATTTTTTTTACTTATTGTATATGGCATGATTTTTGCTATATACTATTTATGTATGTTATTTTCAGTAAGCTATTAAATAGCTCTGATAAATCAATCAATAAAAATATTTCAATATAACTAAGGAGGAAGTGTAATGTCATTTGATCATGCAAAGTATGTAAGTGATCTGGTAGCAAGGGCAAAAGTTGCTCACGAAGCAATCGAAGGTTATTCCCAAGAACAAATCGATGAACTGTGTGCTGCAATTGCATACTGCACAACCAGGCCCGAGTGGGCACAGCAGGCCGCAGAGATGTTGGTAGAAGAATCCGGCATGGGAGTACCGGCAAATAAAGTTGGAAAAATTTACACCAAGGTCAAGGGCGGTTACAGGGACATGAAGGGTAAAAAATCCGTAGGGTTAGTCGATGTCAACGAAGTAACCGGTATCAGAACTTACGCTAGGCCCATGGGAGTTATAGGTGCTATCATCCCCGTAACAAACGGAGAGGCAACACCTATCTTTAA
>CAZMMB010000233.1:0-3003 GCA_964567325.1 uncultured Oscillospiraceae bacterium | reverse complement strand
AATGGATATAGACAGGGGCAATCTGACTAGGGCAGAAAGCCTGCTTAAGCAAAGCACCAATAGGGGGGCCGAGTGGCATTTCCTTTACGGAATCTTGTCCCTAAAAAAAGGCTGGTATGATGAGGCTGTATCCAATGTCCAGCTTGCAATAAACAAGGACCCTGATAATATGGAGTATAGGCGGGCCCTAAACAGTATGATTCAAACGGCGGGCATATATCGTACTAAGGCCCATAGCAGGGGTTACAGCAGCGCTAATGATGAACTATGCAGGATGCTTCAATGTTATTGTTGTGCCGACATGCTCTGTGACTGCATATAGCCTATTACATAGTTCCGGTAATATTTTCCCAACTTGTCTCATAAGTTTAGATAGTTAGTGATAAAGCTAGTTTCCAATAGCTTAGAAGACTCTAATTATGGATAAACGAGGAGGCGGGAAAAATATGAGAAGATACAGTAGGACGGGTTACTCCATCAAAAAAATCATTCTTGCATTCGTACTGATTGCCTTAATGGCTGTGTTGAGCGGATATGGATTAACAAAATATATAATTAAACCACTATTTCTTGGTATGGATGAGGACCCACCGCAAATTGAAAATCTTTCTCCCGAAAGCTATGAAGGTTCATCTATAATTATTGACAATCTGCAGGAAGTGGAAGGCGATGATAAAGAGCCTGGACCTGAAAAATTGGACAATAATAAAAGTGATAGTTGGGATGTTCTTTATTCAATACAGTATGGTAGCTTCAGCGACATGGTTGGCGCAGAGACTGAGGCGTCAAACTTATTGGCATCAAACATTCCGGTTATAGTGCTTGAAAAAGACGGGGCTTTTAAAGTGGTTGGCCAACCCTATATAACAAAGGAAGAAGCCGCAAATAAATTGGAGACCATTAGAAGTATTATGGGAGAGGATCCCTTTATTACTAGTGTTGAGGTAAAAATGAAATGATGCCCTTATCGACCGCTATGAGACCAGACTACTTGGAAGAATTTGTTGGACAAGAACATTTTCTTTACCAGGATTCCCTACTTTATAACGCCATAAAGAATAAAAGCTTCGATTCGGCTATTTTTTTCGGACCTTCAGGGACAGGTAAAACTACCTTGGCCAGAATCATTGCTAGGGAAATGGATTCGGATTTCTACGAAATTAATGCATCTGAAACAGGAATAAATGAGTTAAAAGAAATACTAGAGCGGGCAAAGGTTAAGTTTTTTGGTCTTGAAAAAGCTAAGACCTATTTGTATATCGATGAATTTCATCGGTGGAATAAATTGCAACAAGATTCCCTGCTTAAAGCCCTGGAAGAAGGGCTAGTTCGCTTTATAGGAAGCACCACCGAAAATCCCTATTTTGTGGTAAATAATGCTGTCTTGAGCCGGGTTAGATCAATTTATGAATTTAAAAGGCTTGAAAAAAAACACCTTGTTAAAATCTTGCTTTCTGCCTTGGAGAATAGGGAAAAAGGCCTAGGAGAAAGGCCCATAAAGTGGGATGATCTAGCTATAGATGCTTTGGCTGATATGTCGGGCGGGGATGCAAGAATTGCTTTAGACACCCTAGATTTTATAGCCAACAACATTGGTGAAGGTGGGCGAATAGATTTAGCTATGGTAGGGGAAGCAATGCAAAGGCAGACTGTTTTTTATGACCGGAAAGAGGACAAGTACAATTTGCTTTCAGCCTTGCAAAAATCCATAAGAGGCACCGACCCTGATGCCTCAATTCATTATCTGGCACGTTTGATTGAAGGCGGAGCGGATATATTGATGATTGGACGAAGATTGTTGGTCATTGCGGCAGAAGATATAGGTATGGCTTACCCCCAGGCTATTTCAATCGTAACTTCCTGTGTCCAGGCCTCCCAAATGGTGGGATTGCCGGAAGCCAGGATAATTTTAGCCCAGGCGGTAATACTTTTAGCCTCTTGCCCCAAAACTAACACTGCCACGGTGGCTATAGATGATGCGCTAAGGGATTTAAAAAGCAAAAATATAGATGATGTTCCACTGCATTTAAAGGATGGTCACTATAAAGGGGCAAAGGATAGGGGAATAGGAATTGAATATAAATATCCACATGCCTATGGGGGATATATATACCAACAGTATTTGCCGGACAATCTGCATTTTTCGGGAGTTAAATATTATAAACCCACAAACAATGGCAGGGAAGGAGCCTTTAAAAAGTTTTTAGAAAATTTGAGGGGAAAAATAAATGAAGATTAGGGTGGCAGAAAACTCAGGTTTTTGCTTCGGTGTTAGAGAGGCAATTAGGAAGACTGAGGAGTTAATAGAAGGGTCCATAGATGGGAATGGAAAAGTATTCACCTGCGGTCCTTTAATTCATAACAAATCTGTAACCGATGAACTCTGTAGCAAGGGGTTAATAATTGTAGAATCGCTCTCACAAGTAGAAAGGGGATCCACACTTATCGTCAGGTCCCACGGTGAATCCAAGGCCTTCTATCAAGAGGCTGAGGGAGCAGGCATAAAACTTGTTGATGCTACCTGCCCTTATGTGGCCAAAATTCACAAGATTGTTTACCAGGCCCAGACGGAAGGCAGAAATGTTGTTGTGGTTGGTGACTTAAATCATCCGGAAGTCGAAGGCATAGTGGGTTGGACGGAAGGCAAGGCAAAAGTTGTAAATTGTCTTGCTGAAGCGGAAAAAATAGAATTCGACCATATCACCTTGGTGGCACAGACAACTATTACAGGTGTCCTGTGGGATACCATCGTAGATTATCTAATGAGAGAAAAAGAAGATGTTATTCCCTTGCGGACAATTTGCAGTGCCACTGACAAGAGGCAAAGGGCCTGTAAGGAGCTAGCCTTAAAATCCGATGTTATGATAGTTATAGGTGATAAAAGCAGTGCAAATTCAAGAAAATTATTTGAAATTGCACGAAAATACTGCCAAAATGCATATTTCATCGAAAATAAAAATGATTTACCATTGAAACGAATCGAAATATGCGATAGAATAGGTG
>CAZMMB010000232.1:414-3023 GCA_964567325.1 uncultured Oscillospiraceae bacterium | reverse complement strand
CAAAATATGTGAAAAGACTTTTAAATCGAAGGGAGTATTTTATCATTGAAAAAATCAAAAGCAGATTGGGCTGAGATATTATATCTTTTCCCATCGATTTTTACTGTTACGCTTGATTTACTGCATGTTTTCATGCAGAAACTAGCTTTCAAATTAATTCTATCGTGGAGATTCTTTTCTTCTATTAATTGCTGAAAGGTCTGAATAATATTGTAGGAACCTTTTAAATGGCATGAAGTTCCAATGCATACACTGATCTCCTTCATATCAATCACCTCTTTTCTTATATGTAGTATGGAGGAGTTCATGTACGCGATTTTTAAGAACCCCATTGTACATTTCAAGCACAAGAGTATTTTCTTCGCTTCTCTTGGTGCTGGTCATTTTATCGGCTATATAGAGGCCATCTCCACGTTTACTTCTCATTTCTGGAGCCACATAGGGTTGACCCGCTCCGCTTATGCATCCGCCAGGACAGGCCATAACTTCAACGAAATCATAACTTTCATCACCGGAAAGGATTTTATCTATTAAATTACTGGCATTTCCCAAACCACTTACTATGGCTATTTTAAGCTGACGGTCTCCATAGGGGATTACAGCTTCCTTAATTCCTTTCATTCCCCGAACACCACGGTAGGTGATTGCAGCCAATGCAGCCTTGGATTTGTCCCAGGAGACCCGTCTTAAAACAGCCTCTGTTACACCGCCTGTTACACCGAATATCACGCCGGCACCTGTTGAGAATCCAAAGGGGATGTCCACTGCTTCCGGCTCGATTTCGGAAAAGATAAAGCCAGATTCCTTTATCATTTGAATTAGCTCCTGAGTTGTTATTACAGCATCCACAGGGTTTTTTCCATCGATAGCAAACTCCTCCCTTACCGCTTCAAATTTCTTTGCTGTGCATGGCATAATTGCTACATGGAAATGTTTTCTGGACGAGATCTTGTGTTGTTCGTGAATTATGGATGCAAACATTTCCATAGGGGAACGGCAAGTTGACATATTTGCTAGCAGTTCTGGGTAGTTTATTTCACAATATTGGACCCAGGCAGGGCAGCAGGATGTAAAGAGGGGTAAATTTTCGCCTATTTGAAGCCGTTTCAAAAATTCATTGGATTCTTCTAAAACTGTAAGATCTGCTCCGGTGGAGGTATCATAAACACTGCTGAACCCCATTCGGTGGAGCACGGCAACGATTTTACCCATTGCATTTTCACCTTCTTCCATGCCAAGCTCCTTACCGATGGCAACCCTCACTGCAGGGGCAATTTGGGCTGTTACTTTGGTATCCTTGTCATTTAGGGCCTTCCAAATCCTTTGAAAATCATACTTGACCACGATGGCACCAGTTGGGCATACTGCTGCACACTGTCCACATCCAACGCAAGGGGATTCAGCTATAGGGCGTTCAAAGGCACAGCTTATGGTCATTTTAGAACCGCGATGGGCAAAATCTATAGCCCCTACATTTTGTACCTCATTGCACATTCTTACACAGTCACCACAGAGAATGCATTTGTGTGCATCCTTTGTGATGCAGACAGAAGAATCATCTATTTTCGGTTCTGCAGCTGTATTAGGGAATCTCACATCATTAATTCCAAACCGCATGGCCAAATCCTGGAGCTTACATTTTCCGTTGTTGCTGCATGTTGTGCAGTCTCGGCAATGGTTGGAAAGGAGGAGCTCTAATATATTTCTCCGATATTTGCGGAGTCTTTCTGTATTTGTTCTAATATTCATACCCGCCTTTGGAACAGTTGAGCAAGCGGCTTCGATGCCACCGCGCTGGTTTTCCACAACACACATGCGGCAGGCACCATAGATTGATAGCTCTGAATGATAGCAGAAGGTTGGTATTTTAATATTTACTTTTCTAATGAGTTCTAGAAGGTTTTTTTCACCATTTATTTTAACTGGCATACCATCTATCAACATTATATTATTTAAATTTTCCATTTTCAAACCTCCTTGATTGCCTTGAATGGGCAGCTTGGTATACAGGCTTTGCATTTTATGCATTTGCCCTGGTCTATCACAAAGGGCTCCCTGACTTTTCCAGAGATAGCATTTACAGGGCAAACCTTTGTGCATTTTGTACAGCCCTTGCATAAGTCTGTATCGATAAGGATTTTTTTGAGTTTACTGCAAACCCCAGCGGGGCAGTGCTTTTCATTAATATGGGCCTCGTACTCGCTTCGGAAATTTTTAATTGTACTTACAACAGGAAGGGCTGCAGTTTTTCCGAGGCCACAGAGGGATGTTGCTGACACTGTATCTGCTAATTCCAAAAGCAATTCTATATCGCCATCTTCACCTTGGCCGGCTACTATTTTTTCTAAAATGGCTAGCATTCTTTTTGTACCTTCACGGCAGGGAACACATTTGCCGCATGACTCATTTTGTGTGAAATTCATAAAAAATCTAGCTACTTCAACCATGCAGTTCTTATCATCCATTACAACAAGTCCCCCGGATCCAATCATAGCGCCGGCCTTTTTTAAGGAATCAAAATCTAGGGGTAGGTCTAAATCTTTTTCAGTTAGGCAACCACCGGAAGGTCCACCAATCTGCACACCTTTAAAAACTCCACCGTCTCGCAT
>CAZMMB010000232.1:0-404 GCA_964567325.1 uncultured Oscillospiraceae bacterium | reverse complement strand
TCCACCACCTATACCGAAGATGACTTCCCTAAGGCTTGTCCCCATGGGAACTTCAATTAAACCGGTATTGACTATGTTGCCGGTAAGTGCAAATGCCTTTGTGCCTGGATTATTATCGGCTCCTATGGACCGGAACCAATTTGCACCCTTTCGTATAATATGGGCTATGTTAGCAAATGTTTCTACATTGTTTAAAACTGTGGGCTTGTCGAAAAGTCCATGTTCAACTGTACGCGGGGGTTTTACCCTAGGCATCCCCCGTTTACCTTCTATAGATGCTGTGAGGGCAGAACCTTCGCCACAAACGAATGCTCCCGCGCCTTGATTGATTCGAAGTTGAAAGTTAAAATTAGTGCCCAGAATGTTATCGCCTAGCAGTCTCATTTCCGTGGCCTGGTCAATAG
>CAZMMB010000231.1:0-3028 GCA_964567325.1 uncultured Oscillospiraceae bacterium | reverse complement strand
CCTGCGGCCTCTACGTCCCGAACGTAGCGCTCTACCAAACTGAGCCACACCTCGTCGCTATTAGGGTGCCAGTCTGTTAACAGACTGGCACCACCAGCTACTAATTAGAACCTGTAAACGATTCATAAATGTCCCCATTTGTTATATTACGACCATTTATGAATCCTACAAGTGCAAGGATTAATAGTGTGTTTTGCCCTAGTCCTTGCATTTGTAAAAATGGAACAATAAAGGTTTAATTCCATCTGTTCAATTCGCTACTACTAATTAGGGTAGGCAATCGGCATAAATCAACGTTTGGCCGATTGCTGGCAGATTTTTATCTGCTAGCAGAATGGGCTTTATCTTTTTAAATCCATTCAGTAGACCCTAATTATTATTGAGTTCTTTCTTAACCCGCTACAACACACATAGATTTTTAGCTTATTATACCAAATCTAGAAACACCATCTCCGCACCGTCACCCTGCCTTGGTCCTAATTTCAGGATTCTAGTGTATCCGCCGTTTCTATCAGCATATTTTGGTGCAATGTCATCAAAGAGTTTCTTTACAACATCTTCATCAAAAATGACAGCCATCGCCTGTCTCCTGGCATGTATATCACCGCGCTTACCCAAGGTAATCATCTTTTCGGCTATCTTTCTAGTCTCCTTTGCCCTGCAATCGGTAGTGGATATTCTTCCTTCACGGAGCAAATCAGTTACTAAGTTCCTGAGCATAAGCTTTCTGTGGGCAGTCGGTTTGCCTAATTTTCTGTGGCCCGGCATATGCTTAACCTCCTTATTTTCTATTCATCGCTGGGTCTTAAGGTTAGACCTAGCTCATCTAATTTGTTCTTTACTTCATCTAAGGACTTCTTGCCTAAGTTTCTTACTTTCATCATATCTTCTTCAGTTCTTTGAGTCAGTTCTTCCACTGTGTTGATTGATGCCCTTTTTAGACAATTGAAGGAACGTACTGACAGTTCCAACTCCTCAATTGTCATTTCTAAAGCCTTTTCTTTCTGATCCTCTTCCTTTTCTACCAGTATTTCTACCGCATCCATGCTATCGGAAAGATCAATGAATAACTTCAGATGTTCTAACATTATTTTCGCTCCAATGGATACGCCCTCTTCCGCAGTAACGCTTCCATCAGTCCATACCTCTAGAATCAACTTGTCAAAGTCAGTAATTTGCCCAACCCTAGTATCCTCTACGGTGAAGTTCACCTTGGTAACTGGGGTAAATATTGAATCTACAGGTATCATGGCTATGGGCATATTCTCATACTTATTCTGTTCTGCCGGTACATAGCCTCTTCCTTTAGAGATGTTTATCTCCATTACAAGGGATGCATTTTCCTCTAAGGTTGCAATATGCAGGTCCTCATTAAAAATTTCCAGACCGCTATCGGAGATAATATCTCCAGCTACTACTTCCTTAGGGCCGACAACATTTAATATTACCCTTTTTGTGCTATCGTCATCTGTAATCCGAACCGCTAATTTTTTAAGGTTTAAAATAATCTCCGTAACATCTTCTTTAACACCTGGTATGGTGGAAAACTCATGGAGGATACCGTCTATCTTAACGGATGAAACTGCCGCTCCGGGAAGGGAGCTGAGAAGGATTCTTCTCAAGCTGTTTCCCAAGGTTGTTCCATATCCTCGTTCCAAGGGTTCGACTACAAATTTTCCGTAATTACTATGCTTTTCGGAAAACAAGCATTCGATTGTCGGCTTTTCAATTTCTATCATTGTAAAACCCTCCTTTTCTCAGACCTTACCCACCGACGTGCTTATATGCGTCGGTGAATTTTTCCAATTACTTAGAGTAGAGCTCAACGATGAGATGCTCTGCAACAGGAGTATCGATTTCTTCTCTAAGGGGCATTGCTAAAACTCGACCCTCAAGCTTATCCGTATCGACGCTGATCCAAGACGGAGTGCTGATGGACATATCTTTAATTTCTTTAAACTTAGGTGATGCTGTACTTTTTTCTTTTACTTTTATCACATCGCCCGCAGAAACTTGGTAAGATGGAATGCTCTGCTTTCTACCATTCACGGTAAAGTGATTGTGGGTTACCAGCTGTCTCGCCTCTTTCCTAGAAGAAGCAAATCCCATCCTGAAAACCACATTGTCCATCCTCGTTTCTAGCATTACAAGCAAATTCTCGCCCGTAAGCCCTGGTTTTTTGTTTGCTTTATCAAAATAGTTACGGAACTGGGCCTCTAAGAGCCCATAAAAACGTTTTGCTTTTTGCTTCTCACGAAGCTGTAGTCCATATTCCGTCACCTTAACTCTTCTGCCTTGTCCGTGCTGTCCCGGTGCATAAGTCCGCTTATCTACAGCACATTTATTGCTGTAGCATCTGTCACCCTTCAGGAACAGCTTTTGTCCTTCCCTTCTGCACTGCCTGCAAGAGGGTCCTGTATATCTAGCCATTCTAATGACACCTCCCTTTCATTAAACTCTTCTTCTCTTTGGCGGTCTACATCCGTTATGGGGTATTGGGGTTATGTCTTTAATCATATTGATTTCAAGACCTGCAGTCTGCAGTGCCCTAATCGCGGCCTCACGACCGGATCCCGGCCCCTTAACATATACTTCAACCGTCTTTAGCCCATGTTCCATCGCTGCTTTTGCCGCTTCTTCCGCAGCCATCTGGGCTGCATAAGGCGTGGATTTTCGCGATCCTTTAAATCCTAAGGAACCGGAACTGGACCATGAAAGGGCATTGCCAGAAAGATCTGTAAGCGTTACCAAAGTATTGTTGAAGCTCGATTGTATATGGGCTTGGCCGCGCTCGATATTTTTGCGTTCTCTTCTCTTTGTACGTGTAGTTTTTTTAACTTGTTTTGCCATCCTTTCGAACCTCCTTTACTTTTTCTTCCTGCCTACAGTCCTCTTAGGACCTTTTCTTGTTCTTGCGTTGGTTTTAGTCTTTTGACCTCTCACTGGAAGTCCTCTTCTATGTCTAATCCCCCTGTAGCAGCCAATCTCCATAAGTCGCTTAATATTGAGGGACACCTCTCTTCTAAGG
>CAZMMB010000230.1:0-3061 GCA_964567325.1 uncultured Oscillospiraceae bacterium | reverse complement strand
GCCTTATGAGGTTTTGGAAAGGAACTGGTCTCCCAGAAACAAATGCTTAAGGGCATTGAAAGATGTAAGGGAGGAATCCCATGCAAGAGGTTTAAGGCTTGGAGTTTGGGGATCGGCTGGAATGGAGGTTTTCACCGGCCTTCACTATACTCATGATATGTCGGACTTGGACCTGCTGATAGAAGAACGAGATTATGATTGCATAATGGAATTTAGTGAAGTGCTAAAGAAAATTGGCACGAAACATGATTGCTTTATGGACATGGAGGTATCGTTGCAAAACGGTTATGGAATAAAACTTTCCGAGCTTCTCATGAAAACAGAAAGCATTATGGGAAAAGGTATTAAAGATGTTGTGCTGATACCGAGGAAAGATGTTTTAAAAAGTCTCGGCAAATAAATAGTGTCATTCAGCAGTAAATTATAATATTATTAAGGAGGTGGCTTAAAATGGAGATTAAATCTCGCGTACCAGGTAAGGTCATGGAAATTAAAGTCAAGGAGGGCGATGCTGTAAAAGTTAAGGATGTTATTATGATTCTTGAAGCTATGAAAATGGCACAGCCGGTCCCATGCCCACAGGATGGTGTTGTAAAGGAAATTAAAGTTAATGCAGGTGATAGGGTAAATCCAGGTAGTGTGCTCGCAGTAATCGAGTAGAAAATGTTTAGGTAGAGTAGTCCGGATTAAATCCGGGACTACCCTGCCAAATCACAATTGTAGGAGGTGAATTCTCAATGGCTATATATGGTGTGGCATTATTATCGTTTTGTATGTTTATTGGTGTGCTAATAGGTGACATCTTAGGAAAGCTTGTAGGAATCAATTCAAATATCGGTGGTGTAGGTTTTGCTATGCTTTTCCTGATATTGATTTCGGATAAGCTGTTGACAGAAAATAAATTATCCCAAAAAGCCCAGGATGGTATTGGCTTTTGGAGTGCGATGTATATACCGATTGTCGTTGCGATGACCGCTAGTCAGAATGTAGTTTCTGCTGTTAGCGGTGGGGCAATGGCGATTCTTGCAGGGTTTGTATCTGTTATTGTAGCCTTCTTATTCGTTCCCATTCTAAGTAAAATGGGGAAAGAATCAGAAGCTCTTGAATAATGCGGATATAGGAGGTGAATTTAATGGAAATGGTAACAAAGATACTAACTGGCAACGGACTCGTAATGTCATTTATGATAGTAGGTGTGATAATGTATATATCAGGGCTATTATCAAAGTTAACTAAAAATAGGATTGCCGGTTCTGCTATCGCTATAATTTTAGGATTAGTCTTAGCTTATATAGGTGGGAAAATTACTGGAGGCAGCAAGGGATTGTCCGATGTAACATTATTCTCAGGACTTGGGGTAATGGGCGGCGCAATGCTCAGGGACTATGCAATTATTTCTACTGCTTTTGGCGCCAGAATGGAAGAAATAAAGAAGTCTGGTCTGCCTGGAATACTCTCCTTGTTTGTCGGGGTAATAAGCGCCTACATAGTAGGCGTCGTTATCGCACTTGCCTTTGGCTATACTGATGCTGTAAGTGCTGCGACAATAGGTGCTGGAGCTGTTACATTTATAGTAGGTCCTGTAACAGGTGCGGCTTTAGGTGCATCATCAGAAGTAATCGCTCTTGCAATAGCAGCAGGAGTTGTTAAATCAATATTGGTCATGGTTGTTACACCTTTGATGGCAAAAGCTGTTGGTTTAAACAATCCAAAGTCAGCAATGGTTTATGGTGGCTTGATGGGAACAACAAGCGGAACTGCTGCAGGACTCGCTGCAACTGATCCCAGACTGGTTCCTTACGGTGCAATGACTGCAACTTTCTATACAGGCCTTGGTTGCTTAATGTGCCCATCCGTCTTATTCTTGATTACAAACGCAATACTGTAATCACTAGATTGGAAGGCCTGCCTTAGTGGCTAGATTCATGCTAGTTATGGGCAGGTGAAAAAGCGAACATTGTCTGAATTTATGGGCTATAGTATTATCAATGCTATAGCCCTAAGGTTTTTAAGGAGAAAAAATGATAGACATTTTTCAAACGAATATTGAAAGTCAGTCCTGGAAGATCAGCGAGGCTTTTTTGAATGGGATATTGATGGAAGTTGCATCCTATCCAAAGCCCGGTTTAGTTAGCTCAATTTCTACTGGATCCCATAAAGATATGAATATCCTAACCTTCATGGCCAGTTCTGCTGCAATTTCCCCATGCTTTACATTATGCGCGCAAGCAGGTAGAAACCATGAGGGTGAATTGAAGGAGCTACTTGACCATATTCGGAATATCGGTATAGTTTACGAGAAGAAACTATTAGAGGCTACAAAAGGTGTCAATACACAAAGGGGTATATTATTTGCCAATGGAATTTTATGCGGTGCTGCAGGTTATCTATCTAAAGGTGCTATGTCGATAGAAGCAGAGAAACTTTTTGATACAGCATCAGCCATTACATGGGGAATTGTGGAGAGGGAACTTGAAAACCTGCTTAAAGATAAGAAAAAGATGACAGCGGGGGAACAGCTGTATTTTAAATACGGGGCCACTGGTATAAGGGGAGAGGTTGAAAGGGGCTTTCCTTCGGTTAGGGATAAGGGTTTGCCAGCCTTTAAGGAGGCTTTCAAGCGGGGAGTAAATTTGAACCATGCCCTTGTCCATACTCTGATATCCTTAATGGCAGTAGTGGAGGATACTACTATATTGTGGCGAAAAGATATGGCTAGCCTCAAAAAGGTCCAGTCAGCTGCACAAAATATTATAGATAAAGGCAGCGTATTTACAAATCAAGGATTTAAGGAAATAGAGGACCTGAACAAGGGATTTATAAATGAAAATATTAGTCCTGGCGGATCAGCGGATTTGGTAGCTGTAACAGCAAGTACCTTCCTTTTAGAATATGGCCAGTTTCCCGGAATGATATTTTAGCTTCTGACTCCCCTCTGTAATCATTTGTGCTTCTAGGGTGACAATATCATTTGTGCTTTATACATTTACCGCTGCTAAAGTTTTGTTTCTTGTAATTGTTTGCATAATGGAATATGATGTCTATCAAAACTAACCAGCTT
>CAZMMB010000229.1:271-3085 GCA_964567325.1 uncultured Oscillospiraceae bacterium | reverse complement strand
CCTTTAAAACTAAGCATTCCCATATAAGGCTTGTCTGCATCTGCCGAGTAATAAATCTTTTCTGCTGCTGTTTGTCCATGAGCTGCCCAGTGCATTTTATTCTGTACCGTTTTAAAAAACAAAGTAGATACTTCTGTTCTGGGGTCATAGTCCACACTTGTTGAATAGATATCAAGCACTTTTCTCCAGAATACTTTTTCTGATGAACGAATATCACGAATACGCTCTAATAATTCATCAAAATAAATTCCACCGCCATTATTTTTTAAAATGTCATCATTCATGGCGAATCCCTTTTTCATATATTCCTTTAAAACACTGCTTGCCCAAATTCTAAACTGAGTACCTCTCAAGGATTTTACACGATATCCAACTGAAATTATTACATCTAAGTTATAGTAATCTACTTGATATGTCTTTCCGTCAGCAGCAGTTGTTGCAAAATTTGCAACAACTGAATTGCGTATTAGTTCACCTTCATTAAATATGTTTTTTACGTGGCGAGAGATTGTAGACTTATCACGTTGAAATAACTCTGCCATTTGGTCAATGGATAACCAAACGGTATCACCATCAAAAGTAGTTTCTATTTTAGTCAGACCATCTTCTGTTTGATACATTATAATTTCAGAGCCCATATTCATTCCCCTTATGCATTTTTCTTTTATTATACATGTTTCAACAAAATATTTCCATTATATTAACTTTTTGTAAGATTTGATTCCCCTGCTTTTCTCGCTATCTCATCAATAGGAATCTGTCCTTTATCATCACCAAACTCTACATTTATGTTGATATGTGTATCTGCTTTTTTGTGGGACAAAGAGACAACCGTCTCAACAGTTGACCGATTGCCGACAGATTCCATCTGCTGGCTGAACGGATTCCAGCTTCCCAAATAATCCGTTCAGCATATCCTAATTATAACATGTATAGGTCTAGGGTTTCGGCAAAATATAAAAAAACCACCTTCCAATCAACAATTGAATTGGCTTTTGGCCAAAGCCAAATGACGGAAACTCAAGACACAGGTCAAAGTTTGTGTTGACACGGAAAAGATACAATGCTATAGTTTCTTCAATAGATTCATGTGAAAAATACCGAAAGGCCAAATGAAATGAATAGAAAATTATTCTTCGTAAACTACTACTATTATTACTATATGCGCTCACAATCCTGACACATTTGTCACGGGTGGGCGCTTGTTAGCGTGTACCCGTTAAGCTTTAAAGATACAAGGCATTCGGGAACACCCCCGAATGCTTTTTTAATTGCAGGGGGGAGGAAATAGAAATGATTGTTATTTTAAAAGATAATCCAGATTCGGAACAATTAAACAATCTGTTAATATGGTTAAAAGGGCAAGGCATCGAAATTCACGAATCACAGGGCGAGACCACAAAGATATTAGGTCTTGTAGGGGATACCACCGTCATCGACATTAGTTTAATACAAGCATTAGATATAGTGAGAGATGTTAAGAGGGTCCAGGAGCCCTACAAGAATGCCAACAGAAAATTCCATCCTAGCGATACTCTTGTCACGGTTGGAAATCTTAAGCTTGGCGGAGGAAACTTCCAGGTAATAGCGGGACCTTGTTCAGTAGAATCGAAAGAACAAATTTGCCAAATCGCTTTAGCAGTAAAAAAATTCGGTGCAGGTATGCTTCGGGGGGGTGCTTTTAAACCTAGGACTTCACCCTATTCATTTCAAGGGATGAGGGATGAGGGAATAAAGCTTCTTCTTGAGGCTAAAAAAATATCAGGGCTTCCTATAGTAACTGAGATAATGGATATTTCCCATCTACCACTTTTTCAGCAAATTGATGTGATACAGGTTGGGGCCCGCAATATGCAGAACTTCGAACTGTTAAAAGAGTTGGGTAGAACAGAAAAGCCAATCCTACTAAAAAGAGGAATTTCTAGTACCTTAGAAGAATTACTAATGAGCGTGGAATACATCATGTCTGGAGGCAATTCAAATGTAATAATTTGTGAAAGGGGTATTCGAACTTTTGAAACAGCAACAAGGAACACCTTGGATTTATCTGCTATACCACTTCTTAAATCCATGACCCATTTACCAGTAATTGTTGATCCAAGCCATGCAACTGGTATCTCAAAATTAGTTAAGCCCATGGCAATGGCCGCCGTTGCTGCAGGTTCTGATGGCTTATTAATTGAAGTACACAATGATCCACCCCATGCACTGTGCGACGGGAAGCAGTCATTGACCCCGGAGGGATTTAAAAGTCTAATGGAAGGCATAGCGCCCATTTTGCCCCACGCCTTCAGCCTTTAGTTTTGTCATTAGGAGGGTTTGAGATGAAGATCGGAATAATTGGTCTGGGCCTTATAGGCGGTTCAATGGCCAAGGCAATAAAGCAATCAGGCAAGCATAAAGTTTTCGGTATGGATATACACAAGTCCGTTATTGACCGTGCATTACTCTTGAATTCCATTGACCAAGAGCTAACAGATGATCGGCTTAAAGAATGTGACATTATTATTATTGCACTTTATCCTGGACAAACAATAAAATTTTTTAAAGATAAAGGCAATCTGCTAAAAAAAGGAACCATTGTTGTGGACAGTTGTGGTGTTAAACAAAATGTCTGCCAACAAATACAAACACTTGCAAAGGAGATGGAGTTGTACTTCATCGGAGGGCATCCTATGGCAGGGATTGAATTTTCAGGATTTGAACATTCCCGTGAATCCTTATTTAAAGGGGCCTCCATGATTTTAACCCCGCCTGGGGATATGGATATCAATATTACTTACAAACTAAAAAACTTCTTTATAGAAATAGGGT
>CAZMMB010000229.1:0-261 GCA_964567325.1 uncultured Oscillospiraceae bacterium | reverse complement strand
TGACCACGTTGAGGTCACCACTCCAAGCAAGCATGATAGAATTATTGCCTATACCTCACAGTTGGCCCATATTGTTTCCAATGCCTATATAAAAAGCCCCAGGGCAACAGAACACAGAGGCTTTTCTGCAGGCAGCTATTCAGATTTGACTAGGGTGGCAAAGCTCAACCCCTACATGTGGACTGAATTGTTTTTAGAAAACAAAGAATTTCTTGTTGAGGAAATAGACGGACTGATATTGTGCCTTCAATCTTATAGGGA
>CAZMMB010000228.1:0-3093 GCA_964567325.1 uncultured Oscillospiraceae bacterium | reverse complement strand
TTCTTCTCGCGCTGTTCTGAGATTGTAGCCATAATTCGCCTCTTCGGTATACTTCCTTTTCTCTACCTTACTCAACGCATCTCACTCCTTCCTTAACTACTGATTTCTTCACATATGACATATACCTTTGTTTTGCGTATGTCAATGTTGTAACCAGTTACATTACATAATCATTCTACCACTTTCCTGATATTATGCAAGTGAAATTACTGAAATTTATAGAAAATTAGGATAACTATTTATACCAATTTTTTAGACAAATTTACCAATCTAGATGTAGCTTTCCGGCTTGACATAAAAAGGTGCAAAGGCCACAACCTGTACAGGCCTGTTGGTCTACCACAATTTCGCCGTCACCGGACATCTTGAGGGCCCCATAGCTACAGGCAAGCTTGCACATGGTACAAGCTTCAATACACTGAACCCTGTTATCAACGTGACAAACCATAGGTTCAATTTTTATTTCCTCGAATGATTTAAGACCTTTTAGGGCCTTGCCCCTAATCTCGCTCAGGTCCTTTATCCCCTTTCTTTCACACCAGGCATCAAGGTCATCGGCAATTTTTTTAACATAATCTCTGCCATTCAGCATCAGGGCAGTACCCACCTGTACAGTAGAAGCCCCTAACATTATATATTCCAATGCGCTTTCATAAGAATCGATTCCTCCTATACCACATACAGGGATATCTACTGTCTGGGCAAGAGAGGCCACCGATGCCAGTCCCAATGGCTTTATAGGTTTCCCTGAATATCCCCCATAAGTTGGGAGCAATGGTTTCATGTTCTCTATATCTACGCCTAAAACGCATCTAATGGCATTAGTTGCCGATAGGGCGGCTCCACCTGCCCTTTCCACTTCCCTAGCCACTTCGGAGATGTTAGTTACATTTTGGGACAGTTTTACCATTACGGGGATTTTGACATTCTCCACAACATAGCGGGTCATTTCATAAATTTTATCCGGGTCTGAAGCTGCCACTTCTAAGGCCTCTCCCATAGGCGTAGATAAACCCAATTCTATAGCATCCGCGCCATATCTTTCCATCTTTACAGCTAAATAGGCCAGCTCAGATGGGGTATGGGCTGATACATTGGCTATCACTACTCCCCCATCGCTTTTTGCTATAGCCATTTCCCTATCCCAACATTCGATTTGAACATCGCTATAAAGCCGTATATTTTGAGCCCCTAAACCATCATAAGCAATCCTTGGTCTCACATCTAAGGATGGATCACTGACAATAGTTTCTGTTACAACAGCCCCTACTCCAGCAGCAATACTCTTTCTAATTCCTTCCCCATCTCGGCTCCAGGGACCTGCTGCGGTAATTATGGGATTTTTTAATGATAATCCTAAAAAGTCTGTCTTCATTGTAAGCTCCTTTAAAAAATTTCCTTCAGCCTTTCTTTATGGCCACAAGATTTCCTTATCTTTAGCTTAGATTGGAGGATTATTTCCTCCATAACCAACTCTCCGTTTTTCTCACTATCTATAACATCAAGAAGCAACCTGGCCCCTGATAGACCCATTTTGTGTAAAGGTTTTGCGACAGTCGACAGCTTTGGTGTCATCAGGCTGGATATCTTAATATTATCGAAGCCCATTACAGCAACATCTTCCGGAATTTTCAATTCTGCATCTTTGAGGGCATCCATTACCCCAAAGGCCAAAAGATCAGACGATGTGAATATTGCCTGGGGATAGCTGTCTAACCCTAGAAGCTTTCGCGTGGCTAAATATCCCCCCTCAATAGTATTTTCCTCCTCAACCACATAAGCCCTCCTGCCGGGAATTCCCGCTTCCTTCAAGGCTTTTTTATAGCCTTCAATTTTTGCCTTGTTTTCCATTGCAGGGGTCCTACCATAAATCATTGCAATATCCCTATGCCCACAATTTAGCAAATGTTGAACTGCTAAATATGCAGCAGAACGACAATCTATTCTAACCATTGGAGCATGTGCATTGTCGCTATTTTCTCCTACAAGCACTAAAGCAACACCTTGATTTTTAAGATATACTAGGTCATCCTTATCTAAGAGAGAGGATACTAATATTACACCATCAATATGGCGATCAATCAAAGTTTGTATGTACTGCCTCTCCTTTTGCACCTCTTCTTCTGTTATGCATAGAAGTACTGTGTAGCCCTTTTGATTAGCCACCGATTCCACTCCTTCCGCAATTTCAACAAATGAAGGGTTTAGTATGTTAGGTATTAACAAGGCTAAAGTGTCGGTTTTTTTGAAATTCAAACCCCTAGCAAACCAATTTGGCTTGTAGTCCATTTGATTCATAATATCCAATACCTTTTCCCGTGTTTTGGGTGCAACAGTATCCGGATGGTTCAAAACCCTAGAAACTGTGGCTACAGAAACCCCTGCTTCACGAGCGATTTCTTTTATATTCATAATATCTATCCCCCTGTGGCCCAAAAGAAATCATGTTCTTTTTATATCATCTATTAATTGATTGATCATTAAACAATAACTCTCTAGGGTTTCACCCCAATTAGCAAGGCATTTTCTGCCTGCTTGTGTTATAGTGTATATTTTCTTTGCAGGCCCCCCGCCTTCAGTAGACCATTCAAACTCTACAAATCCATTTCCCTCCAGCTTCTTTAAAGCGCGATAAACTCCTGTGTTATCAGGCCTTTCATCTTTAAATAAGCCTTTATAGTTCAATTCCTTTACTATAGAGTAACCATGTAGGCTACCCTTTGACAGAAGGATAAGTATATTCGGTTGTATGAGTTTATCTAAATTGTATCCTAGACAAGAACATTTTTCATTTGTACCAATCATTTTAAGAACCCCCTCTTAATTGAATTAAACATGGGTTTTTGGCCCTTGTCAAGATGTATGGGCCTTTTATATAGGGTATAATGTTTCGTAGGTTACTGTTCACGCCCACCTTATATGAAACCGGCACATCGTAGAGGACTTTCGTAGGCGAACCTGGTCAAAAAGGCGCCTCCAGTGTATCTGATCCGGCGGACCTGGTCAAAAAGGCGCCTCCAGTGTATCTGATCCGGCGGACCTGGTCAAAAAGGCGCCTCCAGTGTATCTGATCCGGCGGACCTGGTCAAAAAG
>CAZMMB010000227.1:0-3100 GCA_964567325.1 uncultured Oscillospiraceae bacterium | reverse complement strand
TTGACTACGTTTTAAAATACTTATAGGTCCAAATTTTTAAAGGCTACTGAAAACTCATTGATTTGAAAAATCCTATTAATCATATTGATAAAATTTTCTGATAGATCGCTAGCATAGAAGGTGTTTTCTAAGATTGTGTCCCTTGCAAGCATATTGTTTTGGGACAGTATGTTGTAAACATGGGAGGCTACCTCTAAAGAGGGATCAATTATTTCTAAATGGGGGTAGAGCCTATTAATATTAGGGCGGATTAAGGGATAGTGGGTACAGCCCAGTACCAGGGTTTCCAGGCAATGGTAGCTTACGAAATTGTCCATGTAGTGTCTTATTGATAGGTCCATTATTTCATTTTCGATTATTCCTTCCTCGATTAAGGGGACGAAGACCGGACATGCCTTGGAATGAAGGTTGGTGATAGGTGCAGTCCTTACAATAATTTTCTCATAAGCCCTACTTTTAACGGTGGCCTTGGTCCCAATAATACCGACATTTTTCCCCCCGTCACATATCTTAGCAATCTTTTCTGCAGCCGGATCTATAATGCCTATTACTGGAATATCTGGGTAGGCCCTTCTTATATCTTCCAGACAGATAGCGCTTACGGTATTGCAGGCAATTACTATCATCTTGACATGACTTTTGACCAAAAAATCTGCTATTTGTAGGGAAAAAGTTTTAATAGTATCTGCTGACTTGGAGCCGTAGGGGGTCCTGGCGGTATCGCCATAATAAATTATTCTCTCTCCGGGCATCCTTGTAAGAAGCGGAGATATACAGGTTAATCCTCCTAAACCTGAATCAAAAAAACCGATAGGTCTGTTGTCCATAAGCCCTTTCCTTTCCTTGTTAGCTGATGACAATATAACAAAAAAAAGACGTTTATACAATTCAATTGTGGTATACTATTAAAAAATATGAAAAAAAGAGGTTGTATTATGGAAGTGAAATCAAGAGGCGAGATTGAATCTAAATATAAATGGAATATTGAGGCTATGTATCCGTCAGTTGACGAATGGGAATCAGATTATTTATCGGCAGAACAGCTATCTCAATCGTTTTCATCCTACGCAGGACATTTAACAGAAAGTGCAGATATGCTTTTGAAAGCTTTTAAGGCTAAGGACCAGTTGTGGCAAAAAGTGGAAAAGGTCTATGTGTATGCCAGAATGAGGAAGGATGAGGATACTAGGCTGGCAAAATATCAGGCCATGTCAGATAGGGCAAGAAGTCTCATAGCCAAGGCAGCATCATCCGCATCATATTTTACACCGGAGCTTCTTGCATGTGATGAAGAGATATTGTGGTCTTATCTCAGGGAATCTGAGGAACTAGGGGTGTATAGTCATGTTATTTGCCAGCTATTGCGGGAAAAAAGCCATGTGTTGTCTAAGGAAGAGGAAAATATACTTGCCCAGATGAGCGAGATAACATCGGCAACCAATGAGATTTTCTCTATGATAAACAATGCAGATATGAAATTCGGCATTGTTGAGGATGAGGAAGGCAAGAGGATAGAGCTGACCCATGGGCGATATTTAAACTTTATGGAATCAAGGGATAGAAGGGTTAGGAAAGACGCTTTTAAAAACATGTATGCGGCCTATGAAGCCCAGAAGAATACCCTTGCTACCACATACAATTACAACACCAAGACAGATGTTATAACCGCTAGAATTCGAAAGTATGACTCCTCCATAAAGGCGGCCCTCTCCGGTGATGATATCCCCGTAAGGGTCTATGAAAATTTAGTGAATACTGTCAACCAAAACCTCCACCATCTCCATCGATATGTAGGGTTAAGGAGAAAAGCCCTAGGTCTTGATCAGGTTCATATGTATGATATGTATACCCCATTAGTTGAGAATCCTATGAAGGATATTGAATATGAAGCTGCCTTGAAAATGGTTGAAAAAGGCTTGATGCCATTGGGTGAACAATACATCAGCGGTTTAAAAAAGGGTATTGGGGAGGGCTGGATTGATGTCTTCGAAAATGCCGGAAAAACTAGCGGGGCATATTCCTTTGGAAGCTATGACTCCTATCCATACGTGCTTCTCAATTACAGTGGAAAACTTAAGGATGTGTTCACTATTGCCCACGAGTTGGGCCACTCAATGCATTCTTATTACACAAGGGGCAAGCAGCCTTATGTCTACGGGGGACATTCTATATTTACCGCCGAGGTTGCTTCCACAGTGAACGAAAATTTATTGATGAAACACATGCTGGAAAATGAAAAAGATAGCCAGCGTAGGCTCTATCTTATTAATATGAATATTGAAAGTTTTCGAGGGACGCTATTTCGTCAGACTATGTTTGCAGAGTTTGAAAAATTGACCCATGAGGCTATTGAAGCTGGTCAGGTACTAACAGCTGATTGGCTAAGCCAATCCTATTTGGAATTGAACAAAAAATATTTTGGTGATGGGGTTGTATATGATCCGGAAATTGCAATGGAATGGGCTAGAATTCCACACTTCTATAACGCTTTTTATGTATACAAGTATGCCACAGGGTTTTCGGCAGCTGCTGCCCTTTCCGATAAGATTTTAGGGGAGGGGTCGGAAGCGGTTGAAAGATATATTGATTTCTTAAAATCAGGGGATTCTGACGATCCTATCCCCTTGTTGAAAAAGGCAGGTGTAGACATGGCAGAGGCTGAACCTATAGAAATGGCCATGGAATCTTTTAAGGAGCTCCTGGATGATCTAGAGGAGATCTTGTAGGTAAGGAGGCTGTAGAGAGGTGGCTAATGGCAAAATTAATATTTTTTCCAATACCGATGCATATTCTAAAGAAGTAAGCAAGTTGCTTCATAGGAAACTCAATCAAAGTGGATTCCGGGTGCCTAAGGGATTTGATCCGGAATCGGAGCTGATTATTAGCATAGGGGGGGATGGGGCCCTGCTAGGGACCCTACATAGGTACGGATTTCCGGACATACCAATACTAGGGATAAATACAGGGCATTTAGGCTTCTTTCAGGAAATACATCCAAATGAATTAGATGAATTCGTATTCCATTACAAGCAGGGACGGTACAACATACAAAACCTGAAGACGGTTAGGGCAATAGTTGTCGATGGTGAAAAGGAACACG
>CAZMMB010000226.1:0-3103 GCA_964567325.1 uncultured Oscillospiraceae bacterium | reverse complement strand
GTACAACTCTTTTCGAACATATTCGTCATATGATATGGACTGTTACACCTTCTCTTATCATAGCCCTAGTAATTTACGGATTTTTAGGGACAAAGGGCCATGGTACAGCAGATATTTCAGAAGTAGAAGCCCTCATGGGTGCACTGCAGGATAACTTTAATTTATCACCCTTGCTATTTATCGCCCCTATATTTATCGTTGTTATGGTTATCTTCCGAATCCCAGCAATACCAGGCTTGCTCTTTGGTGTTGGGCTGGGGGTAATTTGTTCTGGCCTATTCCAGGGTGACGATGTGGTAGCAGTATCGGTCTACAATCTCTATGAAGGTTTTGTTTCCGAAACAGGCAATGTATTTTTAGATGAGTTGCTTACCCGGGGTGGTATTGAATCTATGTTCTACGCTATCAGCATAGTATTTTGTGCTATGTTCCTTGGGGGAGTTCTGGAATCCAGCAACATGCTTAGGACCTTATGCGAAGTTCTACTCAAGCTTGCTAAGGGAACAGGAATGCTAGTAGTGGTAGTGGTGTTCTCATGTATCCTTATGAACTTAACCTGTGGAGACCAGTATGTGGCCATAGTACTTCCTGGTAGAATGTACAAGGAAGAGTTTGAAAACAGGAGGTTGCGCAATAAAAACCTTTCAAGAATCCTTGAGGACGCAGGTACCATGACGTCGGTTTTAGTCCCTTGGACAACATGTGGAGCCTATATGTCCACCACTCTTGGGATTGCCACATTAACATACCTGCCTTACGCATTCTTAAATCTTCTGAATCCAATAGTATCAATATTTTACGGATTCACAGGCATCAGTATGGAAAAAATGACAGATGAAGAGTATGAGAAGGTGATGAGGGATAGGGCGTTTGAAAAAGAACTAGCCGCTAAGGCAATGGAAGCATAAAATACCATTGTTTATTTAAACTAATAAAAATCCGGAAGGGCCTTAGTCTTTCCGGATTTTCAGCTTAAAAACATGGATTATTTCCGAGAATTATAATATAATAAATTAATGTCTTGAAATAATATTTTGACAAATATAGGGGGTAACTCAGGAGGAATTATGATAAAATTAGTCTTATTATCCGGTTTTCTAGGCACGGGAAAAACAACTTTATTAAAAGAGCTGTTAAATGAATTTAAAGATGAAAAAATTGGAGTAATAGTTAATGAGTTCGGCGAGATTAGCATTGATGGCGCCTTAGTTGAGAAGGAAGGCATAAAGATGACTGAACTTACCAATGGTTCCATATTTTGCGCCTGCATTAAAGATAACTTTCTAGCCAGCTTGATTGCCCTGTCAAAAGAGGATATTTCCTATTTATTCATCGAAGCATCGGGCCTTGCAGACCCTGCAAGCATGTCGCAGATACTAAAGGGAATAGCTAGGGATACTGAAAACAGGTATGATTATAGGGGATCCATATGCCTAGTTGATTGTGAGACGTTTTTAGATTATTACGATTTATTGCCTGCCTTGCACCAACAAGTTGCATACAGTGGTGCTGTTATAGTAAATAAGGTGGATTTAGTAGATGAAGAAAAACTTTCGGACGTTATAGAAGAATTAGCTAAAATAAATCCACTTTCAGATATACATGCGACGACCTATTGTAAAGTTGATATACGAAATCTGGTTGACAATCTGAAGGTCATGGATAAGCCGGCTGAAGAGAGTTCAAATACTGTAGAAACAAGGCCTAAAACATTCATCCTATCAGCTGAAAAAATTCTTCCAATGAAGGAGCTAAGGGAATTCATAGAGGGTATTTCAGATTCGGCCTACAGGATAAAGGGTTTCGTTGAGACAGATGAGGGTCTAGTCTATATTAGCGGTGTAAGAAGCCATGTGGAATACAAAGCCTGGTCAGAAGGGGGAGAAATCGGCAAAATTGTCGTCATATCATCGGTAGGAATCAGGATGATGAGTATTTTAGCCAATAATCTCAAGGGAAAGTTTAATGATGGTCTGAAAATAGCCAGATAGGATAAATCGTTACCATAGAAAATAGGCGGAAAGGAAACCATATGATTGTAACATTTCAACCCATTGGAAAGAAGCAGGAGGCGGAAAAGGGCGAAAGCCTTCTACAGGTAGCGGCTAGGGCTTCTGTAAGTGTTGATGCCCAATGTGGTGGACAAGGCACCTGCGGAAAATGCAAAGTTAAGCTATTGAATATTGAAAATAAGAGTGAGGCTGATGAAGTAGAAAGAAAACTACTTTCTAAGGAAGAGCTAAGCCAGGGGATTCGACTAGCTTGCAGGTTGAAAGTGACTGGTGATATGGTTGTCCAGCTGCTATCTGCTTCGGGAAATATGGAAAGGAAAAAGGACATGGCAAAAATGCCTGAGGGCTTCCTTCCAGACATCAGGCAGCCTAAAGCAGGTGAAACAGAAGACTATTATGGACTAGCTTTTGATATAGGGACCACGACAGTGGTTGGTCGCCTGTGGGATTTAAGGAAGGGCCAGGCCCTGGGGGCGGCTGCTAGAACAAATCCTCAAAGTGATTATGGGGCGGATGTGATTTCAAGGATAATGTATTGCGGCATGGCAGAGGGCAATCTTGCTAAAATGCAGAAAAAAATTACCGACTGCTTCAACGATATAAGGGATGAATTCACAAAAGAATTAGCTATAAACCCTTTAGCCATTAGGGAAATCGTAGCCGTAGGCAATACAACTATGAGCCACCTGCTTTTGGGAATAGATCCAAAAAGTCTTGCCCTGGCTCCCTTTACTCCTGGATTTACGGGACCCATGTCGGTAAAGGCCGTGGATTTGAATCTCAAGGTATATCCACAGGCCCAGGTAAATGTCCTGCCTAATATCGCCGGTCATGTGGGCTCGGACATTGTAGCGGTATTGCTATCGTCAGGATTAAGGGAAATGAAAGGTGGCAATTTAGCTATTGATATAGGAACTAACGGGGAAATATTGTTGGCCTGTAAGGGTAAAGTTTTGGCCTGTTCTACGGCTGCAGGTCCGGCCTTTGAGGGGGCATGTATTCAACAGGGTATGCGGGCCGCCACTGGAGCAATAGAAGGGGTAAAAATTGGCGGTGGTGATGTGGAACTGGCGGTTATCGGTGGTGTGAAA
>CAZMMB010000225.1:0-3107 GCA_964567325.1 uncultured Oscillospiraceae bacterium | reverse complement strand
AGACCGATGCAGACCGATGCAGACCGATACAACCGATGTAGACCGATGCAGCCGGCTGCCGGCGACTGACTGTGCAAATAGTCACAGATAATGTCCCACCCTTATGTAAATGTAATGGCCCTAGCCAAGAAAACATCAAGGATCCGCACGGGGTTTGAGAAAATAAACCATTTTAGATGTAAAGCTACTAAATGGTTTACTTTTGATTGATTTATAAACCATTTCTCATGGAAAATATGTAATACGAATGAATTCATAAACTATAATTTAATCAGCGCTATTTAATGGTTTATATTATCCTAATTTATAAACCATTTCCTAGCTTACCTTGTTAAATGGTTTATATTATTGATATTTCCTGATGCAACTCCGTCATCAGGCGAGTTCACGATTGTAATTCCAACTAGAATGGCCAAATTTCGCAGACAGGTCCAGGGATTACACCTATGTAATCACCTTCAAAGTAGTTGCGTTCATCCATATCATGGGTAATCAAGAGTGCTGTTTTACCTCGAATATTTTTTTTCACATATTCCATAACCCTTTGCTTTGTATCTACATCAAGCCCTTTAAAAGGCTCGTCCAGGCAAATGAAATCGCTTTCCACCATTAAGGCCCTTACTATAGCCACCCGACGTTTCTGGCCACCAGATAATTGTCTAGTTGGCTTGGATACCAAGGCCCCCTCCAATTCTACAGTTGCCAAATGCCTTCTTATTTCCCCAACGTCAGGATTTTTCCCCATGACCATTTTAATATTATCTATAGCAGAAAGGTGCTCAACCAGTCGGTCCTCTTGAAAAACAGCAGAGATTTTCTTCCCTTCAAGCCCTTTAACACTTCCTGAATCGGCTTTTAAAAGTCCCAAAAGGATCATGGCAAATGTAGTTTTACCACATCCGCTGGTACCCATAATCGTTGTAGTCCGCCCTTCCTTTAAAACTACATTTAAATTATCAATTACCTTTTTTTCGTCAAAACTCTTCGTCAGCTTTTCTACCTTAATCATTTCACACCTTTAATCTCTTCACAATGGCCTTAACTAACAACTAAATTTAGCCTACATGCCTAAAGACTTTTTAATACATCCTAGGATTGCAAAAAATAATCGTTCAAAAAGAAAGCTTATCAGGATTATTACTAGAGTCCAGCTGAACAGCTCTCCTGTACTTAGAAAGATTTTTGCTTGATAGAGTTTTTCTCCAATACTACCGTCAGGGAGGCCTATTACCTCCGCCGCTATCCCACTTTTCCAACACAGGCCTAGGCCTAACTTACAAGCTGCTGCGAAGTATGGAAATGTTCCGGGAATATATATATTTGATAGTTTTTTAAGGAATCCGACTCGGAATACCTTAGCCATCTCCAATAATTTTTTATCTGTTCCCACTATACCCTGCAGCACATTAGTATACAAAATAGGTAATACCATCAAAAAACTTATGACTATAGATAGCTGGCTACTCCCTGCCCATATCAAAACCAATATTATAAAACTGGCTACAGGTATGCTTTTAATGACGCTGAAAAAAGGCTCCAAAATAGCTCTGATTACTGAATTTGCTCCACTAATTACAGCCAAAAGAACCCCTACAAGTATGGCTAATAGGAATCCGCTTACTATGCGAATAAAAGAATATGTAACAGAATGCCAAAATTCAACTTCCTGAACTTGTCCATACAAAATCGCCACAACCTTAAGGGGGGATACTAAAAATAAGTCCTGCCCAATTAACATAGCAGCTATCTGCCAAACAGCCAGCCAAAAGAGCAGGACTAATATTAGTTGAATGCTTTTTTTACCTGTTGAAGTAGAAGTCATCTCCCGGTAATTCTCCTCCTACTGATTGAGGGTTTGCGTCAAAGAGTACTTTTAAATATCCGCCTACCTTCAACTTCATATCGCTTCCATCAATATAGACAATGCTGCTATCAGGTATGGCCTTTACAGCGATAGGTGCTTTGGGCACTATACCATACTCTGCTACCCATTCCGCTGCCTCTTCCACATTGGCGTTTACATATTCCGTTGAACCTTTGTATTCATCCAGAAAATCGCTGAAAGCCTCTGCATTTTCCTCTATAAAATCTTTCCTTGCAACAACAACCCCGGTAACCATGCTACTTTCAGCCCCGACTTTATTCCATTCTTCATTAAACCCCAGGGCTATTTTGACCTTATCATTTTGCATTTGAACTATAGATATATAGGGCTGAGGCAGTACAGCTATAGTATCTTCAGCGTCTGCCAACATTGCAGCAATTTCTGTAGATTCACTCTTATATTCAATATTAATATCTTTTTCAAGGTTAAAGCCATTTTGCTCCAGTATATAGTTAAAGGCAAACTCTGGAGTTGTCCCTTTCCCTGTGCTATAAACTGTTTTACCACGCAAATCTTCTATTGACTTTATCGTATCGCCACTTTCCACCACATACAAGACACTCAAAGTGTTTATTGCTGCCACCTGCAGGGCACCTTCCGACTTATTATATAATACACTAGCTAGATTACAAGGAATTAATGCCACATCAAGGTCCCCGCCTATTAATTTGGGGACTATCTCATCAGCTGTACCAAATATTTCAAATTGATAATCGTGCTTTGTATCCCCGACTTCCGCATCCTTCATCAATTTTACCATCCCCATAGTCGTAGGGCCCTTCAGTGAAGCAATTCGAAAAGTTGTGGCCTCCGGTATTTCCTCCTGGCCAGGCTCATTAGTCTCTCCGCCTCCACAACTTGCCAAAAGTCCTAGGCAAAGCAACATCGTTAGTAAAAATGCAATCTTTCTTTTCATTTCCTCTCCTCTTTCTCCAACTATAGCAAACTACATATATACGCTGCTCATAACTAGTGAACAATGGTCAGGCCCAGTTAAAAAAACCCTATGCGAAGCATAAGGATTTAGCGATGTTACAATAAATCACCATGTCTTCGCCTTCTCATTCGGGACGGACCCTTATGCATTCAGAGCGATATATTCTGATTCTGTTAATATTGTAACAAACTATGTCTTCCATTGCAAGATTTTTTTATAAGGAATTTAAAAATTATAAAGCACAAATGATATTGTCACCTTAGAAGCGCAAATGAAAATGGCACA
>CAZMMB010000224.1:0-3121 GCA_964567325.1 uncultured Oscillospiraceae bacterium | reverse complement strand
AATCTGCGATTCCTCATCTGTCACACCAAAACCCTTACGCACCTTTTCCATTATATTAAAAGCCGTTTTGGCCGGGAGCCCTTTAGCAATAAGATCGTTCATTATATCATCTCTGGTGCATATCACCTCTTGAAAGATGGCATGTCCGTCCCTTATAACATTTTGTGCGTTGTTAATCCATACATCTGTACCATGGGAAAGGCCTGATATACGAATAAGGTCGGAAAAATAAGTGGGTTTAATAGCATCCAGCATCTGCCTTACAAAGAATGTACCAAACTCCGGTATGCCGTAGGTCCCATGGGATAAGGGATAGGCCTGCCGCTTTATATCCAAGCCTTCTACTCCATTGAATATACTATCTACTTTCTGATCCCTCAGTGGAATGCATAAGGGATCTACCCCTGTTATATCTTCCAACATTCGAAGCATTGATGGTACATCATGGCCTAAAATATCAAGTTTTAACAGGTTTTTGTCTATAGAATGATAATCATAATGTGTGGTAATTACCTTAGTTTCAACATCATTTGCCGGCTTTTGTATAGGGCAAAACTCATATATTTCATGGCCTTTAGGTAGAATCACTATCCCCCCCGGATGTTGGCCTGTAGTCCTTCTGACACCGGTGCATCCCATGGTCAGCCGCTCAATCTCCCATTTGCTAACATTCTCATTCTTTCCTTCATAATACTTTTTGACAAAACCAAAAGCAGTTTTCCCCGCTATAGTACCGATGGTTCCGGCCCGGAAAACATTCTCACTACCAAATATATCCTCAACATGCTTATGGGCTTCCGACTGATATTCCCCTGCAAAATTAAGATCTATATCAGGTTCTTTATTGCCCTTGAAACCCATAAATGTTTCAAAGGGAATATTGAACCCATCCTTGCCATAAGCCTCCCCACATTTGGGACAGGCCTTATCCGGTAGGTCAACCCCGCAATCATATATTCCGTCAATTGCAAATTCTGAATTTTTGCATTGAGGATTCTTACAGATGTAGTGGGCGGGAAGAGGGTTAACTTCCGTTATACCCGCCATAGTCGCTGCAAATGACGAACCTACAGAACCCCTTGACCCTACCAGGTAGCCAGAAGAAAGGGACCGGTCCACAAGGATTTTGGAAGAAATATATAAGACGGCATAGCCGTTGCCAATTATAGAATCTAGCTCCCTTTCCAGTCTGTTGGCTACAATTTTGGGGAGGGGCCTTCCATAAATTTTTTCCGCCCTATCGGTACAAGTTTCCCTAAGGTCCTTATCCGCATTAGCTATTTCAGGCCTGTAGCTTTCCGCTGGCACAGGTGCCACCTGCTCAATTGTGTCGGCTATGGCATTGGTATTATCTATCACAATCTCCCGGGCCAGATCCTCTCCTAAATATGAAAACTCCTCAAGCATTTCATCTGTAGTTCTAAGAAATAAACCTTGTTCCCCTTCAGTATCCTTATACCCCTGGCCGGCCATAATGATTTTCCGATATATAGCATCTTTCTCATCTGTGTAATGGACATCACATGTAGCAACTACAGGTATATTGCACTTTGCACCTAACTTAACTATCCTACAGTTAAGTTCTTTAAGTTCCTCCAGGTCCTTAACCTTCCCCTGCTCTATAAGAAAATTGTTGTTTATCAGCGGTTGTATCTCCAAGTAATCATATAAACTAGCAAGCCTTTTCATTTCTTTTTCAGTAAGCTTGTTCAAAATACCCTGGTATATTTCCCCCGCCTCACAGGCCGAGCCTATTATAAGTCCATCCCTTAAGGATCTAAGCAGAGATTTTGGTATTCTGGGTCTCCGATAAAAATAATTCAAGTGGGATTCAGAGACCAATTTATATAGGTTTTTCAATCCTTTTTGATTCTTGACCAGTATGATGATATGGTAAGTTTGGGCTTTTTTATAATCAAAATTTTCGCCAGAATTTTCATCATCAACTAAATAAGCCTCCAAACCGTAAATAATCTTTATATTCAGCCCCTTACTAGACACATGTTTGGCTGCCTCTGGAAATGATTGGACTACACCATGGTCGGTTATGGCAAGTGCCTTATGCCCCAGACTAGCCGCAGTTGAAATCAGGTCTCCTACATCAGCAAGGCCATCCATAGCGCTCATCTTTGTATGAGCATGAAGTTCAACTCTTTTATTAGGCGCCCTGCATGTCCTGGCCTCTACATAAACCTTTTCTATGTCCTTGGCTATTATTACATCTGCCCCTTCAAAATTATCATATTCCACCTTGCCTTTTACCTTGATCCAATCACCTTCCTTAAGATAAGTGGTCAATTCCATCCATCTATCCTTGCCCGCAATTATTTTTACACAGGTTGATTGGTGGTAGTCTGTTATCAAATAGCTTATTATGAACCTGTCATTCCTGATTCCTTTAACCTTTTCTTTGAAAATTTGCCCTTGAACAACCAGGGGGCCTGAATGCGTATTTATTTCTGATATAGGCAATGGGAGTTCATTGATTTTTTTACCCATAAAATCTTGGCGGGCTTTTGCTTGGCTGCATACCCTCAACAAATCTGCCTCTTCCGGCAACTTTTTAACATGGTGGAGCTTTACCACCACTCGAGATACCTGGGATAGTTCGCTAAAGAGTAGGTTTTCAAACCTTTTCTCATCATCTCCACTTGCGGAAAAATTAAGACAGACCTCTAGAAATAGGGTATTTGTATCCTCTTCCATAGTTGCCTGTCTAACATAATACATATAATTGCCTTTCGGCTTTTCATTGATTTTACTCCAGTTTATGCTGCTTTCAAGTAATGCTTTCAAGTCATTTGTCCTTTACTATATTTATATATCCTCCTTAACCAGCTCCCTCATAGATGTTGCCAGCCCGGCCAATCCAGCTATTTCAGAAGGTATAATAATCTTCGTGGCCTGCCCATCTGATGCTTTAACAAAGGATTCCAGGCTCTTTATAGCGATAATTTCCTTTGTGGGACCTGCCTCCACCAGCATCCGAATGCTATCGGCATTAGCCTGCTGAACCATCCTTATAGCTGTGGACTGGCCTTCAGCCTCCCTTATAGCTGATTCTTTGGCGGCCTCAGCCTCTAGGATTACGGCCTCTTTTTTTCCCTCTGCTATTAGGATT
>CAZMMB010000223.1:1807-3143 GCA_964567325.1 uncultured Oscillospiraceae bacterium | reverse complement strand
CCTGAGCTCCTTTATAGGGACGCCAATTTCCTCAGCCTCTTCTATATTGTGCCTAAGGCCAAAAGCAGTTCCTTCCATTATGGCCCGGATCATTTCCTCCTTGCCGGTTCTTAAATTAAGTCCAAAGTAAACCCCCCTGGCATAGCTATCCCATATAGGAGACCTTTCCCCAGCCAAATAGGGGAGAAAAATTAAACCCCGGGAACCTGCCTCTGCCTGGGCGGCCTGCTCGTTCATCAGGTCGAAAGATACAGGTGCTGAACCGGCATTCTTCCTATCATCCTTGTACAAATTATCCTTGTACCACTTTAGACTAGCCCCGGTGGTGCTTATTGCCCCACAAATCATGAGGACATCCTTTAAACCATGGTACATTTCGAATAGTAGGCCTGGGTCCCTCCACCTGTCTGTGCATATGTTTAAAACTGTAGATGTGCCTGTCATTTCCACTGCATCGCCTGGGTCAACTGCACCTGCCTCCAGTGTTGCTGCTGCCCCATCTACAGCCCCACATACTACGGCCGTTGCTGTGGAAAGCCCCGTCAGTTTTGCAGCTTCAGGACATACAGTGCCGATTATATCTGCATTGTCCAACACCTGGGGAAATAAATTTATGTCATATCCTATGAGGTCAGCCAATTCCTCGGACCATTGTTTTTTCTTAACATCGAAAACTCCCATCAGGCTGGCGTGGGACAGGTCCGTTGTAATAGCTCCTGTTAACATGTAATTTATATAGCCGTTTATTTGAAGTATCTTGTAGGTTCTTCCATATAGGTCCGGCTCCTTGTTTTTATACCAGAGCACTTTAGAAGACAAATAATATGGATCTATTCGATTCCCTGTAATACTTCTAACTCTGTCGCTTCCTATTTTATCCTCTAGGAAATTCGCTTCCTCTTGCGACCTCCGGTCCATCCATATTAGACCCCTTCTCAGCACATTGCCATCTCTGTCTATTGGCAGCAGGGTGGGTGCCTGTGAACTTACCCCAATGCCCACAATGTCTTTCTTATCGACCTTGCTGCTTTTAACAACCCTAGATAAGGTTTCCACTACAGCCTCCCACCAATCTTTAGGATCCTGCTCTGCCCATCCAGGTTTAATTAGGTGCAAGGGATATCCAACCCCATGTTCCGCAACTTTCGTCCCATCCTCATTAAAAAGCACAGACTTAACATTGCTCGTCCCTATATCAATGCCCATTAGAAACTTTGACATATCAATCTCCAAACTATCACTTGCTATTTTTTCCTAAATTATCGCTCTTTCCCACTTTATTTATCTATTTCTATCCTAAAAGCCCTTTAATGGTTTGACCCATAGCTTGCAAGAT
>CAZMMB010000223.1:0-1797 GCA_964567325.1 uncultured Oscillospiraceae bacterium | reverse complement strand
CACCCAAGCGGCTGGCCCTGCCTATTTTTGCTATCATATCAATTGTTGAGTCCTTTCCCTTTTCTGCCGCCTCCACCATCCTGTCCAAGGCCTGTGAAAATCCCTCATTCGTCCCTCCAATAAATGCATCACTTGCAGGGGCCAAGGTATCGATTAATGTTTTGTCACCGATTTTTGCCCCGCCCAGATTTTGAATTTCCCTGATGGCATTTGTCAACATTTCTCCAAATACATCGCTGTCTATATCTTCCTTCCCCTCGGTAGCCTTTGACATTTCTAAAAACATGGTTCCATAAAGGGGACCCATTGAACCCCCAATTTCCATCATCAAAACCATTGCCAGAGTTTTAAGGCTTTCCGTAAGATTTATATCCTTTCCTCCTATTCTATCCTGGCATATCGTGAAACCCTTGTTCATATTTATGCCATGGTCGCCATCGCCAATCTCACCATCAATTTTACTGAGATAGTCCTTATTGTCCTGTATGACCCTGATCAGCCTTTCCACAATTACCTTTCCGTCATCATTTTTAAAACTGCTCATTTTAATTTCTCCTTGAAGAGGTCGTTTCTTTTTAACCAGTGCTTTTCATAATCATGCCTGAGATTTTTAAAAAGCTTAAGCATCGATTGATATGACCCGTAGTTTTTAAAGTTGGGTGCAAATTCCCTATCGATAGAGCTATCTATCCTTTCATAATCAGTCTTTAACCCTAGGCCAATTTTAACCACTGTAACTATACCTTTAATCCCGGCTTCTTTTTCTGCTACCCTTACTATTGACTTGCCTAAAGCGTCGGAAATCATCTGACAAAGGCTATCATTTTTTGCCGCCCCACCAGATATAAAAATGCGGTCTTTGGTCTTAGGCAGGGACTCAAAACAATCGCAAAGGGACATGACTAGACCTTCAAAAGCGGCCCGTATCATATGGTCCTTGCCATGGATAGATTTTAAGCCGAAAAACCCACCGCAAGCATAGGGGTTCCTAAAGGGGGCCCTCTCCCCCTGTAGGTAAGGATGGTAAATGATGCCTCCGCTCCCTACAGGTACATTCTGTAAAATATTTTCAATTTGGTCATAAGACAAGTTAGGATAGAGGAGGTCTTTGACCCAATCTATAGCGGCTGCCCCGCTCAGGGTAGGCATGATGCTTATATATCTATCCTTTAATATATGAGAAAGAATCAAGCCCTTACTAAAGTCTATATCCCCCTGATTTATAATTGTTTGGTTGGCCAGGGTCGTACCGACAATTATACAGGCATCCCCTTCAATTACGGTGCCTAGGCCATAGGCAACAGCTGCTACATCAATGGCCCCGGCGATGACCGGAGTTCCTAGCTTCAACCCTGTAAGTTTCCCTGCCCTTTCATTTACCCTACCGATGATTTGGGCAGAATCCTGTGGCTTTGGAAATAGGTCCATATACTGGGAAAGCCCCAGCTCATCAAGTATTTCCTTGACATAAGACTTACTTTTAAGACTCATCAAGGCCGTAGTCATGTCAGTGTAATCACTTGATATAACACCTGTTAGCTTGTAATTTAACCAATCCTTGCAGTGAAATATTTTATGGATTTTTTCTAATGTTTCCGGTTCATATTCCTGAATCCATTTAAGGATATGAATATTTGAGCCGGCATAAAGGGGATTTGCATGGTTTTCAATACAAACTTCATCTATTTTATCTCGATTTGTAAGCTCTAGATCCTTAGTTCTGGTATCATTCCACAGTATAGCCTTGCAGGCAGGATCCCCATTTTCATCCAGGGCCCACAGGCCATCCCCCTGACC
>CAZMMB010000222.1:0-3144 GCA_964567325.1 uncultured Oscillospiraceae bacterium | reverse complement strand
CCCCTTTATTTACAGGCTTCTTACTATGTTTACTTGTTAACCCTTGACATCAATACGACCGTCTCAACGTGAAACGTATGCGGAAACATATCCACCGGCTGCGCCTCAATAAAATCAAAGCCCTTTTGGGTTAGAATCCCTATATCCCTTGCCAAGGTTGCTGGATTGCACGAAACATATATTATTCTCGCCGGCTTAACCAATCCTACAGCATCTAATAGTTTCGGATCGCAACCTGCCCGAGGCGGATCCAAAATTATCACATCTGTATTCATTTCTTCATTTATTATTCCGGGGAGCACCTTCTCCGCTTTCCCGCATATGAACTCTATATTTTTAATACCATTGATTAATGCATTTCGTTTTGCATCGGTAGTAGCAGATTTGATAACCTCGATGCCTATTACTTTCTTTGCATCTTTGGCAAGGGTAATCCCTATTGTTCCAACCCCACAATACAAATCATACACTATCTCTTTACCAGTTAGAGCCGCATATTCTTTAACCTTGCTGTATAATTTTTCGGTTTGTATCGGATTAATTTGATAAAAGGAATTTGGTGATATTTCAAAATCCAATCCACCTAGCCGATCAATAATCTTATCGGTCCCATACAAGACAACGTTTCCACTACATAGGCCTGAAGTATTCTTATCTTCGCTCGAATTTAAAACAATCCCTTTTAAGGAATATTTCTTTTCGTTATCTTCATTAGATGATTTCTCAACAGCATTTAAGATTTTTTTTACTAGTTGGTCACTATTGATGATTTCAGTATCTGTAACCCTAAGGATAACCATTATTTCCCCGGTGACAAAGGCAGATCTTACAACTAATTTTTTCAACATTCCTTTTCCTGTAATTCGATCATAGACAGATAATTTGCCCTCCTTGGCATACTCCCTAACTGCTTGTGAGATCCACTCTACAGGTTTTGGCTGGAGTAAACATGTTTCACAATCGATTGTTTCATGGCTGTACTTTTTTAAAAACCCTACCTTCCCTTCCTCCACTGAATATTGCGCCTTATTCCGATACCTCCATGGTTCTTCCATAGTAATTATTTTTCTAACCTTTGGATTATCTAATTTACCAATTCTCTCCAAACAATCTGTCACCCTCTTCTCTTTATAGATAACCTGTGATTTATAGTTCATTGATTGTAGACTACATCCACCGCATAATTTTGCATACACACATGGTAAATCTATTCGTTGTGATGAAGGAGATAGAATTTGTTTCAAACTACCTTTGGCATAGTTCTTCTTTTTCTCAACAATTTCCGTTAAAACTTTATCCCCTGGTATTGCACTGGGTATAAAAATCGTTGCTCCATCTAGTTTTCCTATTCCTTCACCCCTGCTGCTGATATCCACTATTTCTAACTTATAGCATTCACCCTTGTTAGGCATATTGCACTTCTCCTTACATCGTTTTTTGCCTTATACATTGTATATCAAATTTAACATGAGTGGATATACTAATTATGGGCAAACCGCACTTCCTATTCAGTTTCTATAAATGCGAATGTCGCTAAAAAGCGACATTTCATAAGTACTATTCTCCTAACAGCGGCTGATCATACTCAAACAAGACTTCATTTATCTCAAATATGTCGTATTTGCCATTTACGATGAAATACTCTACGATAACATCAAACTTAACAGCATGAGAAAAGGCATAACCGGCCCGCTTCAAAAGATCATCGGCCTCAGCAAGGGATAGTTTCAATGCTACTGCAAGGGCAATCGCTGTGCGCTTGCTTGGCATATAGCCTTTGTTGCTCCTAATTTTAGAAAATAATTTCCGGTCTAGATTAGCACGTTTATAAACCTCCACATCCGTCATCCCCTTGGCGTCAACAAGGTTCAAAAGAGCTTGGGAGAATGACTCATCAAGGTTGCCAAACAAATGATCAAATTGGGCGGGTGCTTCAACAACAGGCTCTTCAATTTTATACGAGGCTTCTAACAAGACTTCTTGCTCTGCTTTGACCAGTTGCTGCTGCTTTATTTGATGCCTATCAACATAGTGTTCATCTATATAGCTTTCAACCGCACCGTGGAGCTCATGGCTGATTATAAATGTCGATTTGTCAAACACCACCAGGATCACATCAATGTCATGATTGATAAGAAAGTCTTGAATTGCCCGGCTGGCCACTTGAAGGGCTTCATCTTTCGGATAACCATAAATACCACTTGAAATTAGTGGAAATGCAATGCTTTGGCAATTGTTTTCAATGGCTATCTTTAGCGAATTTATATAGGCTGAACGGAGGAGTTTCTCACTTTGATCCTTATTCCAATCTCGATATACAGGACCAGCCGTATGGATGATGAATTTGGCGGGCAGATTGAACCCGGGAGTGATAAGAGCCTCTCCCGTCTTAATTGGGGCCAACCGATTACAGGCAGCCTGGAGCTGTGCCACCCCTGCCGCCTTAAATATAGCCCCGCAAACCCCACCACCCATTTGCAAGTTGGTATTAGCTGCGTTGACTATTGCATCAACTTTCATTTTAGTAATGTCCTGTCGGACGATAGTAAATGGCATTATTTTCCCCTTTTCTAAATATTAATCCAACTCATTTTTCTACCTTCACGTTTGTTATGCAATTTAACACCCTTTACATATTATATTGGAATAAATTATTTTATCAATTGGATTAACAGAGGCTGCCGAGCAATCGCATTACTGCAGTGAACAAAATACAATCAAGTTATTAATAGTTAACTAAACAAAAAACTAAGTGGTCTATTGCAAAATGCTTTGATTTTTTTCTGACACCATGCCTAGCGCTAATTTCACTATTTCATCTACAGATTCCCTTATAAGCGCTTCCCTTCTATTTTCAAAACTGTCATTATCCCCCTCATAATGTCTTTCAATCCAATATGTATTATTGAAACTTTTTTCAATAATATCGTTTAATTGTATAAGCTCCTCATCATCTAGCTTTTTAATATAATTTTCCCCGTATCCCCCGTATCCTTTTATAAATCCATCACGGAAATTTTTTTTAATACTTGCCATCATTTCATCAATTAGAAAAACTTCATCAGTTAAGTTCCTCTCTGCTACATAATAATTGTATAGCAAGTTTTCATCTGCACCGACAAAATTTAATATTTCTGCAACAAA
>CAZMMB010000221.1:0-3146 GCA_964567325.1 uncultured Oscillospiraceae bacterium | reverse complement strand
TGCCTTATCATATATTTTATCTTCCTTTGCCAGCCATTTTATGATGTCTACATCCAGGCCATCCTCCATCACGAAACGACCTGCCCAAGGAGTTTCAGTATACCTTCCTTCTTCATCAACAGGATTGGGTACGGGGAGGCCATACTTTCTACCGGTGTTATAGTCATCCTCACCAAAGGCTGGTGCTGTGTGAACAATACCTGTACCATCTTCAATCGTAACATAATCTCCACAAGTAACGTAGAAAGCCTTTTTATCCACCTGAACAAAGGGGAGCAATTGCTCATATTCAATATGCTCCAGGTCACAGCCCTTCATTTCATCCAACACCTTATAGCTACCTGCTCCTAGGACCTGGTCAGCCAGAGCCTTACCCACATAATAAATCTCACCTTCCTGTTCAACCTTTAGATAATCAAGGTTCTCGCCTACTGTGAGGGCTACATTTGATGCAAGAGTCCAAGGAGTAGTAGTCCAAGCCAAAAAGTATTCATCCTTGTCTTTACGTTTAAATTTAGCCGTTATTGTATTAGTCTTAACCTCCTTATACCCTAGGGCCACTTCATGAGAAGCAAGGCCTGTCCCACACCGGGGGCAGTAGGGCAAAATCTTGTGGCCTTCATAGATTAAACCAGCTTTGAAAAATTCTTTTAAAATCCACCAACCTGTTTCAATATAGTCGTTATCCAAGGTGATATATGGGTCATCCATATCAATCAAATAACCCATTCTCCTTGTCATTTCCCTCCACTGTTTTTCGTAGGTAAACACAGATTCCCGACATTTCTGGTTAAACTCTTTGATTCCATATGCCTCAATATCCTGTTTGCCGTTCATATCCAGTTGTTTTTCAACCTCTATTTCAACGGGAAGACCGTGGGTATCCCAACCTGCTTTTCTTTTCACCGCATAACCCTGCATTGTTTTATGCCTTAAAACAGAATCCTTTAAGGTTCTAGCGATAACATGGTGTATACCGGGGCTACCATTTGCCGTGGGTGGACCTTCATAGAATAGGAAGGAAGGTCGTCCTTCCCTAGTAGTAACACACTTATCCAAAAGCTTTTCTTCATCCCAATAATCCGCCTGTTCATTTTGTACTTCTGCGATTGGCTTCTCCGATAAATTTTCAAACATATTTTTCTCCTTCTTCGAGTTATATACTGTATTATAAAATCCCCGGATTCCTTCTTTTGAATCCAGGGACGAATTGCTCCGCGGTACCACCCTAATAGCGGAATCCCCACATATAAGACATTCCACCACTCATTTGTGCTTAACTCGCACATAAGTGTTCGCTTACTTGACTATTCAGCGAACAAGCTCCGAAGGGATTTATGCAAGGTATTTGCCAGCGACTTTCCACCATTAGCCACTTCTCTGTAGGTTCCTACCTGCAACTGTCTTCATCTACGCTTTTATTATATTTAGTTCAATCTCTATTATTTTACTTACAACTAGCATTCGTGTCAACTGGAAAATAGTTTGGCTCAGGGCAATCACATAAAAGAAAGATAAAGCAACGCACAGGTTAGCGACTACAAGCTGTGCAAAAAATCAAGTTTGACTAGCTATTTAAATAAGACCCTCCCTGATTTTACCCAGAAGCTCATAAATTATGTGGCTGTGATATCCTAAGGATGCCAGCCTCCTTCCAATCCGGCCTATCTCCTTTTCTCCCAAAGATATATCGTTAAATTCTTTAACTAAAAGTTTTTCAACACAGTTTTTAGCTAACTTTAACTCTCCCCCCAATGCAAAATTTTCTTCAATGCCGGTTCTTATCAATTCATCAGAGATACCTTTTTCCCTTAAATCCCTAGTTATTCTCAAAGGTCCTCTTCCTTTTTCAATGCTGTAAATAAAGAATCTTTTGCAATAATCCTCATCATTAATATAATTATACTCCATTAAATACATCATGCAGGAGGAAATATCCTCCTCAGCTATTTCTTTTGATTTTAGATATTTTTCCATCTCATGGCTTGTCCGACTTCGGTAGGCTAAATATTTCATAGCCAATTCGTTTGCCTTAACTTTCATTTGTTTTATTTCCTGTCACACTAGTGCCTATTACCCCTGTTATAATTAGAAGCGTACATATTATATGATAAAGTCTCAAAGGTTCATTCAAAAATATTACCCCAGCCACTACGGAAATACCAGTAGATAAATTTCCAAATATCGTAGCTTTAACAGCCTCCATATTTGCTAACATAAATGCCATCAAAAGAGATGAACCCAATGTTGAGGGTATGGCTAAAAAAATTATTGCAATAATGAATCTCCAATGACCTATCGGATTGAAATATTCTATTGGACCGCCGGAAGCTATTCCAATTGCACATGTGCTTAAGTTAAATACGAGACAACCGATAAGACAAATAGTAAAGGCTATGGCGTAAGGGTTAAACTCTTTACGGATTCCCCGAGTGAAAATATTGCTAAAGGCCATCAGTATGCTGGAGCTTGTAAGAAGCAAAAGGCCTTTCATGTTCAAACCTTCAAAATCAGTTATGCTGAACACAAACATAGCAATTACTGCGGAAATGGAAAGTGTGACATAAAGGTTCTGCTTCCAATTCCCTTTTTCACCGAGATAAAAATATGCCATGATTTTGGCGAGAATTGGCACTATTGCATAAATAATACCGCTTTCTATGGTGGTGGCAAAAAGCAGGCCAGCCGTCTGGGAGGCCATAAAGCCAATGTAGAGGGCTGCAGGTCTAATTAACTTCCTTATTGATTTTCCCGTAAGATCAATTTTTACCCATTTAAACAAAAGAGGTAGGGATGCACCTAGCACTGCAAAATTATATCTATATGTAAGGATTTGTAGGGTGGACGCCACTTCCATGCAAATTTTTATTGCCAGAAATGAAAAACCTACAACACATGAAAAAGTCACTGCTGCACCGTAAATTGTGAATTTGCTGATGCTATCCTTCTGAAAATCTTCTATCGTCAGCAACCCCTCTCTTTTGCAATTCCCCAAACAATTGCAAATAGTAAATTTTTAACTTAACCCTTATCACTACATATTGATCCCTAGTATTTTAATCCCTATAATTAGGGTCTGCAATCGGCATATATCAGCCGTAGAATGTTCCCAATCAGCCTTCGCTCCACTTGTCTTCTTGGACATT
>CAZMMB010000220.1:2158-3158 GCA_964567325.1 uncultured Oscillospiraceae bacterium | reverse complement strand
GCGAAAAATCCACACACAACCGTAAATTCTGTACAGAATATGCAAAAGTATTTGTAAATAGTAATTTTCCTGCTTTTCAAACTGCATGCTGTGGATAGCGCCACCCTGTGGACAACAACAGCGATATCATGGAGGCAGTTGCCCACAGGGCTCGGACAAGGGAACCTTTGCCCACACTTTCCACAGCGCCTGCTACTACGGTTAAAGCAAGCCCGAAAATTGAGCGTTTTATGCGGCAAAAGCCTGTTTATATGAGGTTGACCCTATGGTAGGCTCTTGGCGGCAGAAATGACGCGTGAGGAGAACAGTTTATTTCTGCCTGAAAAGCGGGAGTCCAGAGGGGTCAGGGTCCCATGTCAACAGGAATGTGGAATAAATTCGGTTTGTAAACCATAAACCGTGATTCATGGCGGTGTTATCTTACAGAAATTTGTATGAAGGGACTTTTGCCAACGGTTACTTGACACTAACCACATATATCGCTTTCCTTGACATAAAAGGGTATGAATGTTATTTTAAAATCAAAAGGGGGACCCCTAGAATGCGAGATAAAACTGTTATCGAAAAGGATATATCTTATGGAAGGACAGTTGTAGGTATTGAATTGGGTTCCAGCCGTATTAAAACTGTTCTTTTGGATTCGGAGAACCTGCCCATAGCTTTCGGAAACTATGATTGGGAAAACATCTACCAGGATGGAATCTGGACCTATGAACTTGATCATGTGATGAAGGGCCTACAATCCAGCTACGGTGCAATGGCAAAGGATGTGAAGGAGCGGTTTGGCATTTCCTTAACTAAGGTTGCCTCCATTGGCATTAGTGGCATGATGCATGGCTATTTAGCTTTTGACAAAAAATCCAATCTACTAGTTCCCTTTCGCACTTGGCGAAACAACATCACAGGTCAGGCTTCTAAGGAATTAACCGACCTGTTTAAATACCCTATTCCTCAGAGATGGAGTGTAGCCCACCTCTATCAGGCAATTTTAAATGGTGAG
>CAZMMB010000220.1:0-2148 GCA_964567325.1 uncultured Oscillospiraceae bacterium | reverse complement strand
AGGCCAGGTTGACCATATCACCACTTTGGCAGGTTATGTTCATTGGAGGCTTACAGGTGAAAAGGTCTTAGGAATAGATGATGCATCGGGTGTTTTCCCAATAGATCAGGAAACAAAAGACTTTAACAAAATAATGATTGACCAGTTTAATAAAGTTCTACAGGCTAGGGAAATTCCATGGAAGTTGGAGGCCCTCTTACCAAGGGTGATGTTAGCAGGGGAGGAGGCGGGGCAACTTACTGAAGAGGGTGCAAGCTTGTTGGACCCAACACTGCAGCTGCTTTCGGGGATACCCCTGTGTCCTCCGGAGGGGGATGGGGGTACTGGAATGGTGGCTACAAATAGTATTGCCCCTCGCACTGGTAATGTCTCTGCTGGAACCTCCGTCTTTGCTATGATTGTTCTAGAGAAGGAACTTAGCCGGGTTTATCCCGAGATAGATTTGATTACCAGCCCGGATGGAGAGCTGGTTGCCATGGTCCATTCCAATAATTGCACATCTGATTACGATGCCTGGATGTCATTATTCGACGAGCTGGTAACTGCTCTGGGATTTAAGCTTTCAAAGGCTGACCTATATGATATCCTCTTGCACCAGGCTCTCAAGGCTGATCCGGACGGAGGGGGCCTTTTAGCATATGGGTATGTATCTGGGGAGCATATTACCCATTTTTCGGAAGGACGACCCCTATTTGTACGGACCCCCTCTGCCAATTTTAACCTGGCTAATTTCATGCGGGTGAATTTATTCACTGCACTAGGTGCCTTGAAAATTGGCATGGACATTTTGAACCGGGAAGAAAAGGTCCGCATAGACCAAATCACAGGCCATGGGGGCTTCTTTAAAACCCAGGATGTAGGACAAAAAATTATGGCTGCGGCAATGGATACTCCCGTATCTGTTTTAAAAACAGCTGGCGAAGGAGGCGCTTATGGGGTTGCCTTGCTAGCCTCCTATATGGTCAACAAGGGTGATGGTGAAAGCCTACAAGATTATCTTCATGAAATTTTTAATTCAGAAACAATTTCTACAATTCAACCAGACCCATCGGATGTTTTAGGATTCAAAAAGTTTATTCAGCGTTATATAAATGGACTGCCCATTGAAAGGGCGGCAATTGATTGTCTTAAGTAAAGTGATTGCCCGTTAGCGTCTTGAAAGAGGTGAATATTACTTGATAAAAGTTTTGGTTGCCGATGATGAGCTTTTAGTCAGGATTGGGTTGAGGTCTACAATTGATTGGGAGAAAAATGGTTTTACTATAGTAGGAGAGGCTAAGAATGGGAAGGAGGCAATTGAACTTTTTAATAAGTATGATGCAGATATTCTCATAACGGATATCAGGATGCCTGTTATGGACGGTTTGGAGGTGATTCAAAAGCTAAAAGAAAAAAAGAAGGATTTAAAATCTATTATACTGACCCATTATGATGAGTTTACCTATGCCCAAAAAGCCATTAAATTAGGGGCATCAGAATTTCTTTTAAAGAACAATTTGACCTCTGATAATTTGTTGATTATTTTAAAAAAACTATCCGAAGAATTGAACCTGGCTGAAACCGATAGTATTATCAACCTTAAAGAAACCGATTACTTGCAGTATGCTTTGGAAAAGGCTATATTGACAACCATATCGAACATTGATTACGAGGGATTTATTAATCAAAAGGAATTTGTCCAACTATACCCATTTTACTTCGTCGCCTATGGAAAAATATATTTAAGCGATGATCGGAAGTTGGATATCAGCAAGAGCAATAGCGACTTTTATAAAAACCTTTCAAATACCTTTTTAAGTAAGAATAATATCAGACAAACTATGATGACAGTAGAAGACCAGCTAATTTATCTCTATAACATAGAATTTAAAAGCAAGGACCAGCAAAAAGAACAAAGAGATATAGTAAACATATTAAAGAGAAATCTAAAACAATTCTTTGATTTTGACCTCTATTTCGGGGTAAGCTCAACTGGTAACCATTTAATAAATATTCCTGAATTGGTTGCCCAAGGTAAAAAAGCATGCGAGCAATGTTTCTTCACATCGGATAAAATAACATTTTATAATAAAAAGTTCGAATATGTTAGGGATGAAACCATAAAGATAAAAGCTGATAAGGTAAGAAGATATCTAAGCCAACCGGATA
>CAZMMB010000219.1:0-3171 GCA_964567325.1 uncultured Oscillospiraceae bacterium | reverse complement strand
GAAATTGAGAAAATAGCGGCTAAAATCAATGAACAATAAAATGTGAAAGTTCTGGAGTTAACTGGCTTGATCACTAACCGGATTAATGTCCTTTGATATAAAAGGTAATACCTTCTTAATTATTCTATTCGATGCTTCTTCCATAGCAACCGTGTTGCTTCATAATATACGCAAATCCTACTCTAAAGAGCCCTTTGTATTTGTCAACCGAAAAAGGGTCCACCTTTCCAAGCGAAAAAGGGTCCACTGTATAATGTGTTCATAGATTCAGACAAAATCTTCGAAACTCTTAGCGAACCTGATATAATAAAGGGCAGAAAACTGCCAAAAAAAGAGGTCACATGAAATGTCTAAAAGAAGGACATTTACATCAGTATTGAAAAGCAAAATTGTCATAGAAACCCTTCGTAAGGAAAAGCCTCTTGGTTCAGGAGTTTAAAAATTGAACGCATATATTTGTATGAATATCTTACATCCAGGGAACTCTGCGTCGGTATTCGTGAATATATCTGCGAATATAATCTGGAGTGCCCACATCAAACACATAATTACTTAACGCCTTATCAGGTTTTCCTGGAAGGAAAAGCAGCCTAAGATCTTTTGGGACCAGCCCCAAACCCCGTCCTCGCCGGAAGGCAGGTGGCCTGGTTCAGACCACCCATAAAAGGATATGGTGCATAAGGGTGTCAAGGGTCGAGATGAACTCGCTTTGCTCGCCCTTGACACCCGTCAAAGGTTTAATGAAAAATGAAGTATTTGGTTCATCAAGATTTGAAAAATATTGTCTTGACAAGGTGGACACTTTACTGCTTATTAATATTTCAGTCAATTAGTTTCTTTTTTCATCCAGTCTAAAGTTTCCTCTAGCCTAAAACTCACATCCCTGCTCATATCTAAAATGTGTGCTTTATGGGCAAGTCTATCAACTATTGCACCGGTTAGCATAGTGTCTTTGAAAATCTCTTCCCAACGGTCAAAAGTAAGGTTTGTAGTGATTATTATAGGTCCCTTATCATTTCTATTGGAAAGCAGGTTAAAAAGGATTTCACAGCCTTCCTTGTCAAAAGATATATAGCCCAGTTCATCTAGAATTACGAGATCGTATTTTTCAAATTTCCTTTTATAGGTGGTGATTTGGTTTAAACTCATCGCCTCTTTCAATTCAATGACTAGGTTAGGGGTTGATGCGAACAGCACATTATTTCCTGCCATGCATGCTTTAATGCCTATTGCAGTTGCGTAGTGTGTTTTGCCACAGCCTGATGTGCCAATCAATATTACATTCTCCTTGTTTTTAATAAAGTTCATAGTTTCGATTTCCTTGAATTTATTGCGAATATCCGGTTCGTATTTTTCCTTGATGAAGTCTTCCATATATTTTTTCACATTGAATTTAGCATTCCTTATGCGCCTGTTAATGCCGTTTTGCAGGCGCTTTTCTAACTCTCTTTCCAATGCCATAACTAGAAAGTCCCTATGGCTTAAAGACAGGTGGTTAGCCTCATTTAAAAGGAGATCATAGCATTCCCGTATGTATGAAAGTTTAAGAATTGAAGCCATTTCTTTAATTTCCATGGTTGCCCACCTCCTTATTAAAAGCCACACAAAGGCGGTTATATTTTTCTATTTGTTGCTTAGCCTTTTTATCGATGGTTTCCTGAGACGGCAAGCTATCAATTGGTATAATATTGTCCGATAGAAAATCGTACGACTCGAATATCTTTATTAAATCCTCAATGCTTTTTTCTTTGTTTTCCACCAATACCTCTATGAATCTTCTCGGATTTGTACTAAAATGTTTATCGTAGATGGATTTAAGCTTTGGTATGCTTTTAAGGGCCAGCGAGTTTTTCAAAGCTCCCGGTTTCCTGGTTAATGTACTTAGGTAATGTTTGATGTCTATACTTATTTCATTAATCCCATCTACTTTCTTATGAGTGCATACGAGCTGATTATTTGAATAGATACAGATTTTATCAACATATGTCCTTGCCGTAATCTCGCATCCCACCAGGTAGTCAGGAACTGAATAAAAATTCTTTTCTATTCGAACGAAACTATATGAGTTTACCTTTTGTAGGGTGATTTTACCGATTTCAAGCTTAGGTTTCTTTTTAGGCAAATGCTTTATTTCCTCATCAATTTTGCTGTTTTTATTATGCTCTGTCAGTCTTGCTTGCAGGTATTCACAGGCTTCCTCGAAAGATGAAAAAGAATACTTTTCAGCGAAGACCTTATTACGGATAATCTTCACGCTGCTTTCCACATGACCTTTCTCATTCCCTTTAAAACAGTTTGTTACATTGATTTTATAGCCGTAGTAATTGGCTAAAAGTAGAAGATTTTGATTTAATTCTTTCTCATTTCTTCCAATGAATTTACTTACTACATTTTTCATGTTGTCATAAACAACTTCGACATAGACACCTATCTTATCGAAAAATTTTATGTGAGAATCAGTAAAAGCATCTTGCTTCTGATTCTTGTAAAGATAGGCCCAACGGAAATCCCCTGCTGGGGATGAGAAAACTGCCATATAATACTTTGCCCTTTGGTCATTGATCACCAGCTTAACTTCACCAAAATCATATTCCAGGCGATTTCCGTAATCATAATCCTGTCTAATAAAACATTCCTTTACCTTATCTTGCTTTTCTTTAATTTTCTTCGAAATGGTTGATTTACCAATATCATGACCGGCAGCTATTATTTTGTCATATATCTGTTCATGGGTCAATTTCTGTTTGTGGGGACCCAGGATTGCGTCCTTTTCCTTTTCTTCTGCTAGAATCTCATCAAGCAGCTTATCAATTTTGTCAGTGTATTTGTTTGCCTTCCTCCCCGATGAATTATATTTAGGGGCTGTTGCGATTGACTCTTGCAGCATCGAAATGTCTGACACCCCTTCAATCACTTTGTTTATTACCTCCTCATGTTTCTTCCAATATCGCGCCACTGTCTTCCTGTCGATATTCATAGCTTTTGCTATCTCGCGATTTGACATTCCCTGATACTTTAGTTGAATAATTGTGTGCTTCTCCATTAAGTTTTTCACTCTCCTTTTCACCTCCGGATACAAGTATGTCATATCCGGATATTGGTTTAAATAATGGACCCTTTTTCGGTTGGATATTTACTCAAAAATGGACCCTTTTTAGAGTAGCATAAACA
>CAZMMB010000218.1:0-3176 GCA_964567325.1 uncultured Oscillospiraceae bacterium | reverse complement strand
AAGGCAGGTGGGAAATCAGGACTATAAACCCGGTTTTAGCCAATCGTAGTCCTTATTTCTGGAAAGTGGATAAACGCTTAAACTTGGCGATAATGAATTAAAGCGAAAGGTAGGCCAAATACGATGAATCAACTAAAGACTAGCATGACTATGTCATCAGCGGAAGAACTTATTAATTATATAAGTCAGTCGGAAAAGAAAACACCGGTTAAAATATATTTAAAGGAAAAAAGGCCAATCCCCTTGCCGAAAGCTAAAGTTTTCGGCGCCACTGATAAAATTATTTTCTGCGATTGGGAAGAGGTAAAGGATACTTTAGAAACCTACAAGGAGGATATTGAAGACATTGTAATAGAGAGCAACTGTAGAAACACTGCTGTTCCCATGCTAGACACAAAACCAATCGATGCCAGGATAGAACCTGGCGCAATTATAAGGGATAAGGTTAATATTGGCGACAGGGTTGTAATTATGATGGGCGCAATAATAAATATCGGGGCCTCAATTGGTGAGGGAACTATGATTGATATGGGAGCCGTCCTTGGCGGGCGAGCAACAGTGGGTAAAAACTGTCACATCGGTGCCGGTGCCGTTTTAGCAGGAGTAATAGAACCCCCCGGTGCAAGGCCTGTAGTGATTGAAGACAATGTTTTCATTGGGGCAAATGCAGTAATCTTAGAAGGTGTGCAGATAGGCAAGGGCAGCCTGGTAGCTGCAGGGGCAGTGGTAATTGAGGATGTACCGGAAAATGTTGTAGTAGCTGGCGTTCCGGGCGAAATCATAAAAAAGAAAGAGGAAGTCTTATCGGATAAAGCAGCTATAATCAACGCATTGAGAGAAATTTAAGCTACAACACTTAAAGGCAAAGGAGAATAAAGCTTGGAAAAAAGGATAATTAATGGCATACTTTTTGCTGATAAATGCAGCATGGTAGAGCTCGCGAAAAAGTATGGAACTCCGCTATACGTAATGTCAGAAAGCGCCATACTAAGCAGAATTAATGAGCTAAAAGATAGCTTTTTGAATAAATATGAAAATGTTCGGGTAGCATATGCAGCCAAAGCTTTTTGCACTATGGCAATGTTTAAACTTTGCGAAAGAGAAGGGTTAGGTATTGATCTAGTATCCGGTGGCGAACTTTACACAGCCATAAAAGCCGGCTATCCTGGGGAGTGTATTGAATTCAACGGCAACAACAAGCTCAGAAATGAAATTAAAATGGCTCTAGATTATGGAGTGGGAAGAATTATTGTCGACAATTTACAGGAGTTTTCCTTAATCGAAGATTTATGTCGTAAGAAAAGAAAAAAGGTCAATATCCTTTTTCGCATCAATCCAGGGGTAGAAGCCAACTCTCATGAATACATTATTACTGGAAACAAAGATTCGAAATTTGGTATAACTCTTGAAAAAACCGTAATTTATCCACAAATCCTTAGGGCCTTAAGGTCAAAGTATGTTAATTTTTTAGGTTTTCATTTTCATTTGGGCTCCCAAATATTTGAAGTAGATGTTTACTTGAGTGCTTTGGATGTGATCCTAGACCTAGTCAAAGAGGTTAAAACAAAATTCAATTTCGAAGTGACTGAGTTGAATTTGGGAGGAGGTTTTGGAGCAAGTTATACGGATGAAAAGAGATTGCCTTATAGCCATTATCTAGATCCGATAATGAGCAAGGTTGAAAGGTGTTTTAAGGAACAGGGCAGCGTAAGGCCGACAGTAGTAATTGAACCGGGTAGAAGTATAGTGGCAGAGGCTGGGCTAAGCCTTTATTCAATAGGTAGTGTAAAAGAAATTTCAGGCATTAGAAAGTATGTATCTGTTGATGGGGGCATGATGGATAATATTAGGCCGGCACTCTACGATGCAAAGTATGATGCAATCGTAGCCAATATGGCGGATGCACCAAGAACTGATCTTGTGACCATTGCTGGTAAATGCTGCGAATCTGGAGATATATTAATACGGGATATAAAAATAGCTGAAAATGTTAGGGGCGGTGATTTGCTTGCCGTATTTTCGACAGGGGCCTATGGTTATTCAATGGCCTCTAATTATAACCGCAACCCTGTACCCCCAGTCGTATTAATAAAGAATGGTAGAAGTGAACTGATTGTCAAGGGTCAAACATATGAACATATAATAAGAAATGACATAATACCAGACAGTTTGAAAGACCTAGGAGGGACCAATGAAGTTTGCTAAAATGCATGGAGCAGGGAATGATTTCATTATAATTGATAACATTGAGGAAAAAATACCCATAAATAAACTAGGGGAACTGGCCTCCACCCTATGCAAGAGGCGATTGGCTATAGGGGCTGACGGCTTAATGGTGGTAGACCATCCTGAGTGTGGTGGGGACTATAAGATGCATTTCTATAATGCCGATGGAAGTAGAGCGGAAATGTGTGGAAACGGAGCTAGATGCCTTGCCCGCTATGGCTTTGAGAAAGGATTATCCGGCAGGGAACAAAAGATTGAAAGCGATTCGGGTATGGTATATGGATGGAGAATAGACAATAGTCTATATAAAATACGACTCAATCCAGTAGTAAAAGTGGAACTTTATAAAAAGTTGAATGCTATGGGACAGGAGTTTAAATACTCCTATTTAGAACTAGGGGAATCACGGTTACCCCATATAGCTGTCCCTATGAAAGGCCTATGCCGGGAAAAGGACATGGGCATACTGTTGGAATCTTCCGACACTCAAAAGAGCCTAAGAAAGATAGGCGAATCTCTGCGACACCATCAGTTATTCCCTAAAGGAACAAATGTCAATTTTTATGATGTCGCCGGGGAAAAAGAGGTGCATTTACTTACCTATGAGCGGGGAGTCGAAGACTTTACCCTGGCCTGCGGTACGGGGGCGGGTGCAACAATTTCAATCCTCACCCTTATGGGCATGGTTGCAGGGGATGATGTTAAGGTAATGGTACCGGGCGGGAACCTCTACATAACAGCGATTCAAAAGGGAAAAAAGATTGATGAACTATACCTGACAGGTCCAACCTGTTTTGTGGCAGAAGGCGTAATTAGGGTCTGCTGAACGGATTATTTTGAAAGCCAGAATCCGTTCAGCCAGCAGATGGAATCTGCCGGCAATCGGCCAACCGCTGATATATGCCGATTGCAGACCCTATTTATTGGTGAGCTGAACAGATGGAAATCAG
>CAZMMB010000217.1:0-3198 GCA_964567325.1 uncultured Oscillospiraceae bacterium | reverse complement strand
TATGCAGGCATGGCGGAATTGGCAGACGCGCACGGTTCAGGTCCGTGTGAGGCAACTCATGGAGGTTCAAGTCCTCTTGCCTGCACCATATCTAATGGTAATTATGGATGTTGTATAACTGCATAACCTGTATTAATATGCGAAACTACCTCACCAAACTTGATTTTTTGCACAGTTAACCACCGGCAACCGACTGCATCGGTTTATTTTTCTTTTATGCAACTGCCCTGGCTCAAAGAAATCCTCTATTTTACTAAGCCCCAAAGTTTGATATACTTAAGAAACAAACCATCACAATTATAATTGCAAGTGCTAGCAAAATAGGATGAAGAAGTTGAATAAGAGTATAGGAAATACTTCAATCAGAAAAGTAGTAATAATAACATTCATGGTAACCATGCTTGTATCCATTAATCTCATCGGATATTTCGTTTTCACTAGCTGGTTTTCCTCTGCAAAAAAGACCACTGAAATCATTGCTGAAGAGATGAATAAACAGATATATAATCAATTGCACTCCCACCTGGGTATTCCCCAACATATTATTGAAAACAACCATAAAATAATTACCAATGGAATTCTTGATTTGTCAGATGAAGAGAATCGGGATAGATTTTTTATAGGGGTTTTAAATTCCCATGAAAATGAAATATATAGTTTCAGTTGTGGCACCGAGAGTGGCGAATACTACGGAGCCCGCAGAAACGAACATGGAATAGTTGAAATTATGAGGAATAATGCCTTAACCGGCGGAAATTCATGGTATTATTCCGTTACCGACGACTTAACGGCTGGGGAATTAGCTGTTAAAGCAGGGAAATTTGACCCAAGAACAAGAAATTGGTACAAGGAAGCAATTCAAAGGGATGGTCCCACCTTTTCCCCCATCTATAAACATTTCATCATGGATGATTTAACAATTTCGCATTCGAGCCCGGTCTACGATAAGAAGGGAATATTTCAATGCGTACTAGGTGTCCATATGCTCCTTAATGATGTGGGATCCTACCTGGCAGATACCGTGAGCCCTTACAATGGATATGCCATCATCTTCGAAAAAGACACCAATTACCTTATAGCAAATTCTATGAATGCCGATAATTTCACTGTACTAGAGGACGGTAATTTGGAAAGATACGATATGACAAAAATCCCGAATTTCGATTTTGCAAGGGCTTATAGCCAATACGAATCAAACTATAAATCATATTTATATCATAGCGACCAGGGCCAAGGCCTCTATATCAATGTGGAGGAAATACATATGACTGGCCTGGATTGGGTTGTAATTTCTGCAATTCCAGAGGATTATCTATTCGCACCAATTATTAAAAGCATTCACCTAGCCGCCATACTAGTAATACTTTCATTGCTGTTAGCTTTTGGTACATATATATTAATCACAAAAAAACTATTTAAGCCCATGAATGCACTATTACAAACCGCCGATGCCTTTTCATCTGGGAATTTGTCAAAGCGCATTAATATAATAAGAAACGACGAGATTGGTAAAATTTCCAACTCTTTCAATGAGGTGGCTGATAAAATGCAATTCTTAGTCAATAACCTTGAAATCGCTGTGGAGGAACGGACAAAGGAATTGTACAAAGCAAATACAAAATTGGAAGAAAACAAAAATCAACTACAGCTTATTTTGGATTCTGCAGCAGGGGCAATTTATGGTACCGATGCTTCCGGAAACTGTACCTTCTGCAATCTAAGCTGCGTAAAAATCCTAGGATACAGCAAACAGGATGAATTGCTTGGGAAAAATATGCACAAGTTAATACATCATACCAAAAAAGACGGAACCCCTTTACCTGTTGATGATTGTAAGATAATCAGGACCATTGTTGAAAATAAGGGTACACATGTTGATGATGAGGTATTCTGGCGGGCTGACGGAACATCCTTTTATGCAGAATACTATTCCTTTCCCCAGGTTAAAAATGGCAGGGTAATTGGTGCTGTTGTAACCTTTACAGATATTAGCGACCGCAAGCAAAAAGAAGCAGAAATTCAATATCTGAGCTTTCACGATACACTTACCGGCCTTCCCAATAGGAGGTGTTTTGAAGAAAACTGTGAAAGAATAGATAGGAAAGATAACCTTCCTATATCCGTAATGTTTGCGGATATAAACGGTTTAAAGATGACTAATGACATATTCGGCCACGCTGCTGGCGACGAATTGATTAAAAAGACATCGGATATCTTGCGAAATGAATGCAGACATGATGACTTGGTTGCCCGGATTGGCGGCGATGAGTTCATCATATTACTACCTAGAACAACAGAAAAGGATGCAAGGAAGATTTTCCATAGGATAAAATCTGCATTTAATAATACCCACATCAGGGCTATAAAATGCAGTATTTCACTTGGTTTGGCCACAAAACATTCGCCTAACCAATCACTAGTTGATATCATGTTAGATGCGGAAAATGCAATGTATAAGGATAAATCCCTAAATCGCAAATCCACCAATAAGGAAATTATTAATACAATTATCAGGACCCTACATGCAAAAATCCCAAGGGAAAAGGACCATTCGATAAAGGTCAGTAATTTCTGTGCTAAGATTGGAGAGGCTTTACAGCTTGACGAAAAAGAAATCTCAACCTTAAAAAAATCAGCCTATCTCCATGATATTGGCAAAATCGTTCTCGATGACAAGCTGCTATCGGAAGCAAATGCTGTCGACAATGATGAGTATACGCGTCAACATGCTATAGTAGGCTACCGAATACTAAATCTTTTTGACGAAACCCTTGACTTGGCAGAATATGTTTATAGTCATCACGAAAGATGGGACGGGACAGGTTACCCCCGAGGGCTAAAGGGCGAACAAATCCCCCTTTTCTCCAGAATAATATCTGTTGCTGAAAGCTATGATCGCTTACTGAATAAGGATAATCTTCCTTTAGGAAATCGCAAAGAAACTGCCAGTGAGGCCATTAAAAAAGATGCGGGCACACGGTTCGACCCCTGGATAGTCGAGCTTTTTATACAACATGTAGTTAATGAGGCATGACTAAAAAATCTTAGCTCCAATTCTACCGGTTTTTAATATAATGTCGCAGCACAAGAATTTCATGAAACCAAATAGGTGTAGTGGACAGGGCCATAAGCGCTAGCCATTCTTTCAATGATAAAGAAGCGGTTTCAAAAGCCTCAACTAAAAAAGGTATTTCCGTC
>CAZMMB010000216.1:1284-3209 GCA_964567325.1 uncultured Oscillospiraceae bacterium | reverse complement strand
AAATCCTTTAAAAGGTGCAAACAATTCTAGTAAACAAGATAAACATGTTATAATCAAATAGGAAAGTAACAAAGGGGGGGAGAATACTTTGAAATTTACTGTAGAGAGGGAAATTTTCGATGCCTTTCTCGGGCTAAAAATAATTGTGGTTGTGGCAAAAAATATCCATAATGATTTAGTAAAGCCAGAAATTATGGAGGAACTGTCAAATGCTTGGAAAAGTGCGGGTGCTGCAGCCATAGAATATGGGAATCCTCAATCTCACCCAAGAGTCAAGGTTTGGGTTGACCACTTTAAAAAACTAGGTGTTTCGCGAAAGAAATTTCCAAGCTCTATAGAAGCGCTGATAAAAAGAGCATCGAAAAGTGATGTGCCTATAGCTATCAATCCCATGGTTGATTTTTATAATGCAATATCCCTAAAGCATATTGTTACCGCTGGGGCTTATGATATAGACCAATTTAGACACGGACTGACCCTAAGGTTTTCAAAAATAGGCGATAGCTTTCAGGCTTTGGATGATCCAGAACCTGTTCAAATTCCGGTGGGTGAGGTTTCATATGCAGATGGATCGGAAATTGTAACTAGGCATTTTATATGGAGGCAGTCAAAAATAGGTTTAGTCGGGCCAGAAAGTAAAAATGTTTTGTTGCTTTCTGAAATCCCTGGTGCCCTTGGAGAGGATTTATACAAAGATGTCAAAGGGGCCTTAATATCTGGTGTGAAATACTATTTTGAGACTGACCCAAAAGACTTTACGGTAGATGCGGACAATATTGAGATAGAAGTCTAGGTCGAAGTAATGGAAGTACGAATATCATTCTCATCATATGTCGCTTTTTAAGCGACCAATTTTCTAATATAATTGTTATCCTTAAGATATAAATCTTAAGGGGGATATATTGCTATGAAAAAAGGATTAACAGAATTAGTATTTATAATGGATAAAAGTGGATCAATGAGCGGGCTTGAGGCTGACACCATTGGTGGATATAATTCAATGCTTGCTAAACAGAGCACAGTAGAGGGTGGATGCTTTGTTACAACTGTTCTGTTTGATAAAACAATATATCTGATGTATATAATAGCAATTGCCGGACAAATTAAAATAGATTGTGAGGGAAATGTGCAGTAATTTTTCAAAACAATATATCTAGGAATGGTGGCATCATGCTATTGGAAAAGATAATTGAATTTTTAGAGACAGATAAACTTAGTTTTACATTTACGCCGATAGGTTTAAAATGTTTGTCCCTTAGGAATCTTAGTGGGGAAAAAATCATTGATTTGAGTAAAATACTTATTGGCGAGGAAAGGGCGGACCAACAGGCAATCCTGATTATTGAAGAAACATCAAACTTTCTGGAGACAGGGTTTCACAAGATGAAACTTGATTTGACGGGTCTGACATTTTTCCAGCAAAGGGTTTTAAATGAGGTTATAAAGGTTGCACCTGGTGAAACATCTACCTATAAAAAGCTGGCTGAGGCCTTGGGAAAACCTGGCGCTGCCCAGGCGGTGGGAGGTGCAGTTTCGAAAAACCCAGTTGCCTATTTTATTCCAACCCATAGGATATTGCCTCAAAAAGGATTGATAAGGTGCAGGAGCGGGACTGGCCATTTAAGGGAAAAACTTCTGGTTAATGAAGGTCATAATCTTGAAAACATAGGGAGTGGCCTTATCTGTGCCGGAAAAAATTGTGAGAAACACGTTTGGTAAATTAGCATTTAAGCGTAAAATATTATCTATGACAACATAGTTGTCATAGGTGGCTTACTGCGCAGATTGACTGTAAATCAAAGAGCACCTCAATTGCTTCAATTTAGATTTGGCCAAATAATATGGTAATGGTAGGCCTTCTTAGGCCAGATTAAACTTGATTTTTTGCACAGTTAGGCTGTCAATAACCAGAGTTAGCTGTTATT
>CAZMMB010000216.1:0-1274 GCA_964567325.1 uncultured Oscillospiraceae bacterium | reverse complement strand
TTTCTATTAGGCGATTGCCCAGGCCCTTATTAAGGATACTTGCAGTAGATCTAATATTAACTTATGATTAGTTTATAAGGCCGGAGATGAAAAGTCTTTAGGGCTTATGTTAAATGCTAGGTCGGCTTGTTTTAAATGTTATGGTGGAAGATTTGTGTTAAAAACCAGGAGGTAAAAATGTCGGGATTATCAGATTGTCCAAAATGTGATTCAAAATATGCTTATGAGGATAGTGGAATAATTGTCTGCCCTGAATGTTTTCATGAATGGAGCAAGGAAATAAAAGAGGATATTGACAGCCAAGCAATAAGGGATTCCAATGGTAATATTTTAATGGAAGGTGATTCGATAATAGTAGTAAAAGACTTAAAAGTAAAGGGGGCTTCGGCTCCAATTAAAAAGGGTACTAAGGTGAAAAATATAAAGCTAATCCACAGTCCAAGTGATGGGCACGATATTGATTGCAGGGTAGACGGCTTTGGTGCTATGAAACTAAAATCGGAATTTGTGAAAAAGGCTTGAGTCCCCTTCGTTAACTGTTCACATCCGGCACATGGCAGTTTGCTTTTCCAAAGCACGAACCGTTCTGGGAAAGCAAACTGCGATGTGCCGGATTCATATTGGGTGTGAATATTAACAATAATAATTATATGCTGGGAAGAGTTAAGCAAATTATTTGAAAATTATGATTAGTTATGCTAATATATATTGTAGGGATTGGTAAGTTATATCTTTTGTAGTTTATTTTAGGAGGGATAACAATGGTTCCTAAGTTAACGGAAGAGCAGAGAAATCTGCAGATTAGAAAAGAAGCGACATATTCCTGGATACTATATGTAGCTTTCTTTATTTGGTGGTATCTCACTGGTTACGGCATAGGTGGGGGAGATCCGGCTAATTATACCTATGTAATGGGATTGCCCATGTGGTTCTTTTTAAGCTCAGTTGTGGGATATGTAGGCTTCTGTATTGTTGCTATTATTGTCGTAAAAACATTGTTTAAAGATTTTGACCTTGATGAGGTCGCGGAGGAACAATAGAAAGGAGTGAGGGATTATGTCGTATACTGCAATATTAATTACAGTACTTGTAATATATATTTTAATCAACCTGGTCGTGGGAATTTATGTAAGTAAAAAACAACAGGAAATCGACGCCGCAGAAGGAAAAGGATTTATTAATAACTATTTTATAGGCGGAAGGTCCATGGGTGGCCTTGTGTTGGCCATGACTTTGATTGCAACTTTTACCAGCGCCAGTAGCTTTATTGGTGG
>CAZMMB010000215.1:1579-3216 GCA_964567325.1 uncultured Oscillospiraceae bacterium | reverse complement strand
GATTAATAGCAAAAAAGGATGATTGAATTTGAGAATTCTCATGGTGGAAGATGAAACCTATATGGCAGAGGCAATCGCCCATATTCTGAAAAAACATAATTACACAGTTGATATCGTCGATAACGGGACAGATGGGCTAGATTATGGGCTATCTGGCATTTATGATGTAATTATTTTGGATATTATGCTACCAGAAATGGATGGTTTAAGCGTACTTAAACAGCTACGCCAAAACCATGTTCATACCCCAATTATTCTGCTAACCGCAAGAAGTGATACAGAAGATAGGGTAATAGGGCTAGATAGTGGAGCAGATGATTATTTATCAAAGCCGTTTGAAACCGAAGAATTGCTAGCACGCCTACGTGCATTGGGACGGAGATTTACTGAATTAGCCCATAACAATACATTCATTTATGGGGATATTGAATTCAATCAGTATAGGGATAAATGACACAATTCACACACCTAATTAGCACATGTGCCGAGGTGGCACAATATAAATAGGGCATAAACTCTTATAATTGCCTGTCTAGTAAGAAGATTTCAAGTGTATTTAAACAAAAATACGTTGAAATATGAACACTATTCAAGCAAAGATAAGAGTTTTTTCATTTTCTGGCATGTTAATTGCGTAGATTTGTAAAGTGCAATTATATATACGAAAGGGTGTTTTATTTGAATTGTAGCAGAAAATCCGATTTAACAAAAAAATGTGCTTAGATTAGGTACCTAATTGCAGACGAGATTGGTAGCTTAGGCGTAGGACATATCGGGGGGATTGCTCCTGAAATGTCGGTGGATGTAAAAGGCTTAGAATTACCTGCGCACGATCCAAGGGCCTCATATGCAACTGCATTACAATATGTAACTAGTACAAGGGGTGCATGTCACCTGAACTCTCTTACGAGTGATTTAAGCTTAGGCGGAGGGACAAATGGATTTGGATTTATGGATGCTGAAGAATATAACCGTTTCAGTTTGGGGGAAAAAGAGGTACAATTAGTATATATACATCAACACGTTATGGCTATGCTAGATTCACTTACTTGTTGCAAGTTTTTGATGTTTGGTTTGGGAGAAAACTTTTTAGATACAGTGCTCGAATGGATTAATTATACTACAGGATGGAATATGACTAAGGATGAATTTCTTCTAACTGGGGAAAGGATATTCAATCTTAAAAGGTTATATCAAGTGAAATGTGGAATATCCCGAAAAGATGATGTATTGCCACCACGTTTGTCCAAACGGAGATTAACAGGGGGCTCACCTAACAATATCCCAGATATAAATGCAGTAATAGACAGGTACTATGAGGTTCGAGACTGGGATACGTATGGAAGGCCAAATAACAGTTTGATAGATAAGCTAAGTTTAAACACATAACATTATTGGCAAGTCGGGCCATGAGGCTATACGCACCAGTATTGTAATTATGACCACATCTAATCTGATTTAGTTTTGGTTGTGGTCATAGTTTAACAAAAAAGACTATATTTAAAAGTTAAGATACACAATCATCAGAGGGGGGGTGGAAGGTTTTATAAAAATTACGCTTAGATTTGGGTATCCTTTTTATGAATGGTTTGAAAAAGCAGAACACCATCTATTAGTCTCTAAGGGTATAACAATAA
>CAZMMB010000215.1:1206-1569 GCA_964567325.1 uncultured Oscillospiraceae bacterium | reverse complement strand
CAATCAAATAGCTCGTGCGAGAAATGTGTATTTACTAGGACAATTACATGCAATCTGTGTAATTGATGATTATGTTGTAGACAAAGAAATCGCCTTATTTAGTGATACTGTTATAACGGTTATTAACCCTCCAATAAATGGGTAAATTCATTCAATACCACACGAATAATGAATTTAGCTAGGTGGTCTTGTACGATTGACAGTCGCTTTGAATTAAAATAGACGGTTTCATTTTAAATCCAAAGAAAGTCAAATCAGCTTTGGAACAGCTGATTTAATTTGATAGAATTTATTTATATAGTCAAACACTGTTTTGACTATTCTAGAAGGATGAGCATATTATGTATTTGCTAAAGGAGAGGC
>CAZMMB010000215.1:0-1196 GCA_964567325.1 uncultured Oscillospiraceae bacterium | reverse complement strand
TAGGGAGTCGAGGAGGTAATAATTAATGTCTTCACTAAAAGGAGCTTGTTTGATAGGGCAATCAGGAGGTCCCACATCGGTAATTAATTCAAGTGCGTTGGGATGCATAGAGGCGGCCTTAAAATCCGAACATATTACTGGGGTATATGGGGCTGTAAATGGGATTAAGGGAGTGCTGGATGAGAATTTATATGATCTAACGAAAGAAGATCCAAAGGAACTCGCTTTGCTAAAATATACACCATCATCATTTTTGGGAAGTTGCAGATATAAACTTAAAGATATCCATGAGGATGATTCAGACTTCGAACGGATTTTATACATATTTAAGAAATATAATATTCGTTATTTCTTCTATAACGGTGGAAATGATTCAATGGATACCTGTAGCAAGATTAGCGATTATTTGTCTAAACATAATTATGAGTGCAGGGTAATGGGAATACCTAAAACTATAGATAATGATTTGGCTGGGACGGATCACTGCCCTGGATATGGAAGTGCAGCAAAATATGTTGCAACTATCTGCATGGAGGCATACCGTGATGCTACAGTTTATGACACGGGATCTATTACAGTTATAGAAATAATGGGCAGAAATGCTGGATGGTTGGCTGCTGCTTCCACTTTAGCAAGCCATTTGGATGTTGGACCCGACTTGGTTTATCTACCTGAAGTGCCTTTTGACTTAGATTTATTCATAGATGATGTAACAGATGTTTACAAGAAGCGAGGGGATGTTTTGGTGGCAGTGTCCGAAGGCATCAGGGATAATAAGGGTACTTATATCTCCTCCTACTTTTCTGATTCTGTAAAGAATAAAGACGCCTTCGGACACGCTAAAATGGGGGGATTGGCAGAAAGCCTTGCTAATTGTATAAATGAAAAGCTAGATGCTAAAGTCAGAGGAATAGAACTAGGCATTTTGCAAAGAAGTGCAGCCCACTTGGCTTCCAAAACAGATATTGAAGAAGCCTATATGGCCGGCAAGGCCGCTTTTGATGCTGCTGTAGATGGTATTACCGATAAAATGGTTGCATTTAAAAGGAACTCTGGAAAGGAGTATGGCTGTAGTACAGTACTGGTAGATTTGTCGGCAGTTGCAAATCTAGAAAAGAAGGTGCCTAGAGAGTGGATAAACGATGCAGGAAATGGTCTGCTTGAGCCATTCATTGAATATGCACTGCCCTTAATCC
>CAZMMB010000214.1:0-3229 GCA_964567325.1 uncultured Oscillospiraceae bacterium | reverse complement strand
CTCGATTTGCTGCCATATAAGAGAGGCCGGCAGCCGAGAAAACGCATCGGTTTTATTAGGTACATCACCTTTGTGACATCATTGTTATTTATTGTCACTTTATTTTTACTGCATATTGCTGATATAGCGAGATTAATGTTTTGGAGCTTTATAGTAGGAAATATACTTTACTACGGTGTGGGTATAGTGCTGGCATTTGCAATTAAAGACAATCGGGCTTTCTGTAAATATATTTGCCCTATAACTATTTTCTTAAAACCGGTAAGCTATTTTTCACTTCTTAGAATTAAAATTGAAAAGGACAAATGTACTAACTGTGGAAGATGTATAAAGATATGCCCTATGGATGTGGATATGATGAGTAATTCAAGAAAGCGAATAAACGGCACGGAGTGTATTCTTTGCCTAAACTGTATTGACATATGCCCACAAAATGCATTGCATTTGTAATCAAGGTTAAAGCTTAACTTTCAATAATTTGTAGTGACTTGGTCTGACATTAACTGATATATCTTTTAACTAAGAGGTGGGATATGAATTGGGAACCATGGACTGGTTGTTATAAAGTAAGTGAAGGTTGTACAAATTGTTATTTCTATGGTCCGCATGCAAAACGCTACGGCCAAAATACAATTGAAAAAACTGATAAATTTGATTGGCCCATAAGGAAAAATTCAAAAGGCGAATATAATATTAAAGGAAATAAAATTCTTCCAACTTGCTTTGCGACTGATTTCTTTCTTCCCGAAGCAGATGAATGGCGAAAAGAGGTTTGGAGCATGATTAGGGAACGAAAGGATATAGAATTTTTGATTTTGACTAAGCGGATTGACCGTTTCTTTATTTCACTGCCATCTGATTGGGGTGAGGGGTATGATAATGTGAATATTGGTTGCACAGTTGAAAATCAAAACCTGGCCGATTACAGGCTTCCATTGTTTTTATACTATCCTATAAAGCACCGATTTATAGCTTGTTCTCCTCTTTTAGAAGCAATAGATTTAACTCCCTATCTATATGGTATAGAACATGTGACAGTTGCCGGCGAAACAGGCCGGGAAGCCCGCGAGTGCGATTATGATTGGGTTCTTAATATACGGCAACAATGTGAACAGGACAATATAACTTTTTGGTACAAAAGTACAGGTTCATTATTTAAGCATAACGGCCTAGTTAAAAAAATTAATCCTTTTACACAAACAAGCTTGGCTAAGGAGTTTGACATAAACATTTTTAATGGTAAAAGATTATTTTAAAAACCGCATAACAACCATATATTACATTTGCGGAGGTGTATGCAGTGTCAAATATTTCAGCCTTAGTCGAAGGTTTGACTAATCGTGATGATAAGCAGGCATATGATTGTTTGAAACAGTTGGAAGCTGAAAGCGATCGCTCTTCTAAAGTCTATGCATTTTTTGATAATTTTATAGAAATGCTTGATAGTGATAATTCTTATATAAGAACGAGAGCTATTCTTCTTGTTGCTGCTAATGCTAAATGGGATACTGATAACAAGATTGATGAAATAATTGATAAGTATCTTAAATTCATTACGGATGAAAAACCAATAACTGCACGACAATGCATCAAGGCTTTGCCTGCCATTGCCAAGCATAAACCGGATTTAAAAAACGATATTGAAAATGCGCTGCATTATGTTAATCCAATAAAATACAAAGAAAGTATGCGGACGCTTATTCTAAAAGATATCCAAAAGTCATTGGCTGATATTCACAATATTTGAAATACTACAAGCATTATTTACAACTTTAAAAGATCAGCATTCTCAAACCGATGAAGAAACGCAAAGAACGGGGGTGCGAAAAAATCAGCAGGATAATAATAAAAAAATTCATTCAATAGACATGGATTAAAAAATAATAAAATACTAACTAAAGATATGATTATGGCATCGAAGATTACGGCAAAAAAAAGTAAAAACAGGTCTAGATTGTACTATTTATCGTGATATAATAAGAACAGATTATTTATGTAGGCAGAATTGGAGTGCAAAAGATGAAGCAACGTACAAAGACAATCATAAAGGTAATCGTATTTATCATAGTTGCTTTGTGGATTATTGATAAAATTCCGTTCAACAAAGATATTGATCAACAAATAACTGCGAATATATATGAAGATGGATCAGTAATTGGGCAAACTACAGTGGAAATGAAGGGTGAAAAAAGTAGATATTTGTTCAGAAACCACCAACAATACTGGGGCAAGTTTCAAATTATGTCGTCTGAAAAAACTACTAGAGAGAACATGAATGCAAGTATTTCCTGGGTCAAAGATGACAATATGCAAAGAATTCATTATATGACTCCGGGCACTTTCCAAGATACGGACATCATGTACTATATACTGATAAGTGAAGATATGACAAAATTCGTCTTAATGTTCAGCGATGAAACTGTATTGGCAACATCTGATGACCTGCATCAACTCTATATCAAGCATTTTTCTATTAACAGCGCAGATGGTATGTCTGTCAATGATGTGGGCGGAATTCCTAAAATATAATAGAGTTATAAAATTTTTTCCATATTTTCAATCTCCTTTCCATCGACAGGCCACCATATCGACACGATTATCAGATAGGAATGGAACACCCTCCAATTTTAATATTTCCTTACGGATTTCAGCAAAACCTCCCCCTGAAACGGAGCCATCAGCCATCACTACCCGGTGACTGGGCAAATAGTCAGGGGAAAATCGCATTGCTCTTCCTACTTCTCTTGCACCTCTAGGTCTGCCGAGCATATATGCAATTTGTCCATAAGAAACTACCTTCCCATAAGGAATCTGATCCACAATATCGTAAACCTCATCAAAAAATCGTCTAGTCATGATGCCTTTACTTTCACTTAATAATCTGCTTAGATTTCAACTTTTCCTAATTATATCAAATCTTTTCTAATGCCACAATTGTCATGTGTCAATTATAGCCTGCCGTGTATGGCTCGCCGTGTATCCGTAATTAATTGATATATTATAGCTTATTTAGGGTCTGCTGAATGGATTATTTGGAAAGCCAGAATCCGTTTAGACAGCAGATGGGATCTGCCGGCAATCGGCCAACTGTTGATATATGCCGATTGCAGACCCTAATTATTAGCGAGCTGAACAGATGGAAATTATGATCTGTATTGTCCCATCTTTACAAGTGCAAGGATTATGGACAGGTATGCTATTTATCCTTGCACTTGTAAGATTCATAAAT